>NZ_JAOWIA010000055.1:20587-49634 GCF_030332345.1 Citrobacter sp. Cpo221 | reverse complement strand
GGTGATGCTGCCAACTTACTGATTTAGTGTATGATGGTGTTTTTGAGGTGCTCCAGTGGCTTCTGTTTCTATCAGCTGTCCCTCCTGTTCAGCTACTGACGGGGTGGTGCGTAACGGCAAAAGCACTGCCGGACATCAGCGCTATCTCTGCTCTCACTGCCGTAAAACATGGCAACTGCAGTTCACTTACACCGCTTCTCAACCCGGTACGCACCAGAAAATCATTGATATGGCCATGAATGGCGTTGGATGCCGGGCAACCGCCCGCATTATGGGCGTTGGCCTCAACACGATTTTACGTCACTTAAAAAACTCAGGCCGCAGTCGGTAACCTCGCGCATACAGCCGGGCAGTGACGTCATCGTCTGCGCGGAAATGGACGAACAGTGGGGCTATGTCGGGGCTAAATCGCGCCAGCGCTGGCTGTTTTACGCGTATGACAGGCTCCGGAAGACGGTTGTTGCGCACGTATTCGGTGAACGCACTATGGCGACGCTGGGGCGTCTTATGAGCCTGCTGTCACCCTTTGACGTGGTGATATGGATGACGGATGGCTGGCCGCTGTATGAATCCCGCCTGAAGGGAAAGCTGCACGTAATCAGCAAGCGATATACGCAGCGAATTGAGCGGCATAACCTGAATCTGAGGCAGCACCTGGCAC
Organism: Citrobacter sp. Cpo221; assembly: GCF_030332345.1. Classification (NCBI taxonomy): domain Bacteria; kingdom Pseudomonadati; phylum Pseudomonadota; class Gammaproteobacteria; order Enterobacterales; family Enterobacteriaceae; genus Citrobacter; species Citrobacter sp. Cpo221. The sequence continues at coordinate 48,973 of NZ_JAOWIA010000055.1, read as the reverse complement.
GGCTGGGACGGAAGTCGCTGTCGTTCTCAAAATCGGTGGAGCTGCATGACAAGGTCATCGGGCATTATCTGAACATAAAACACTATCAATAAGTTGGAGTCATTACCCCCGTCGCTAATCGTGTTAGCAATCTGGTGTGTGGTGGTAATCACTTACGGTGTTATATCTTTTCCATGTTACTATGCGGGTTATCTTGAGAAGTATGGTATGAACCAGTGGAAAAACTGGGCAATACGGGCATTGCCTCTTTTAGACTATTCATCCATTCTCCCGGTGCCTGAACTGGCATTAAAAATTCAGAAATTAGAGGGTGAAGCGCCAGCAGGTTCTGCAACGCCGTTACGCATTGATATTGAAGTTGACTCAATGGATGACACCAGAGTTGATAAAGTACTAAGGCAGTTGATAGAGCCCCTCAAATGTTCTCTTGTCAGGGATTATCGGCCTTTTACTACCTGGCTGTACGTTAAGGGAGCGGATGACACTATCGGCAATAGTTTCAAGGCGGTGCTGGCAAGTCTGAGCATCCCCAAAGATAAGGTCGGAAAAATTAATATTCTTCACAAATGCCCTGATTATTTTTTAATAAATGAGTGGGTTGATTTAAATATTTCTGAAAATAACCTGGTTATTACCGTTGAGTTGCATGATGAAAATAATGCTGATTTTTTTGAAAGTGCTAATGCCTTTATTTTTACCAATACACAACTGCTTAAAGATAAAGACACACCTTTATATTTATTACGCATGATGGACAGTACCCCTTACTATCTTGATGAAATCGTAAGTACATATCTTTCTGCACAGCAAGTTGATGTTAGTAAAATTAAAAAACTATGGTTCAACTCACTGGATAAGCAGTCAAAATTCGTATTGTTTAGTGGGATAGAAAACGCAAAAACGAGCATTTTGGCCGATAGTCGATATGAACTGGAGGCCGTCACTGGGCAAAGCACAGAGGTTCAGCGCTGGGTTGTATTAGCGTTGGCTGCGGATGCTGCAAAATATGGTCAAGGCCATCAGTTATTCGCCAGTACATCCGCAGATACTATTCAATCCGGCATAATAGCTGCTAAATATCCAGGATGCTGGCCTGCACTTGATAAGCTGGATTTCCATGATTATTGGAGAGTCATAAAATTGTGCGCAATTATTTTATGGTGTATGGGATTTGTAAGTCTCGTACCACTAGAACTGTTCCAAAGTCACCCCTGGTATACGTTTGCACCTTTGGTTATTGGTATTCTGGTTATTTACACGGCGGTTATGATTTTTTCTTTTATACTGAGTCATAATATAGAAGAGGAAATGGATATTTATTACTCTCAGTTTTTATGAGGTAAGCGCCCTGACGGGCGCTCTTGCTTCTTTGACTCTCTTTGTGGCAGGAGCCTTAGTCGGTTCAGGATTTATTTCACCGTCCAACCCTTATAACTGCCGACGTTGTTTTTATCGATCATCGTCACCGGGATCAGCACGGGTTCTTTCGGGGCGGGTTTCCCCTGCAATATGTCATAGCCGATTTCGACCGCTTTGGCAGCCATCACCTGCGGATCTTGTGCCGGAGTCGCCACAAATAGTGAGTTTTCGCGCTTCAGCGCTTCTTCACCGTCTGGGGATCCATCTACGCCGACAATAAAGAATTCGCTACGCTGCGCCTGTTTTGCCGCCAGATCGGCACCGATCGCCGTCGGATCGTTAATGGCGAATACGCCGTCGATCTTCGGATTTGCCGCCAGCAGCGCGGTCATGATCTCCAGCCCGCCTTCGCGACTGCCTTTGGCGTTTTGGTTATGCGATAGCACCTTGATGTCAGGGTGGCGTTTAAACTCAGTCTGGCAGCCTTCCACGCGGTTCTGGACGGCGGAAACCGGCGGCCCGTTGATGATGACGACGTTGCCTTTGCCTTTCAGGCGGTCGGTAATGTATTTACAGGCCATTTCACCTGCCTGGGTGTTATCGGAGGTAATGGTCGCGTCTGCGCCTTCCGCTGCCACGTCAACGGCAACCACCACGATCCCGGCGTCTTTCGCGCGTTTTACCGCCGGGCCGATGCCCTTGGAGTCGGCGGCGTTAAGGATAATCATGTCGACTTTGGCGGCAATAAAGTTGTCGATCTGCGACACCTGTTGCCCCAAATCGTAACCGCTGGAAACCAGCGTTACTTTAACGCTATCACCTGCCAGCTTGCGTGCTTCCAGCTCCGCGCCTTTGGTGATCTGCACGAAGAACGGGTTGGCCAGATCGCCCACCGTAACGCCAATCGATTTCAGTTCTTTTGCCTGCACAAACGGAGCTGCAGCAAGCAGGGCGCCAGCACAGAGCGCGGTCACTAATGGCTTCAAACGCATACTCGTTTCCTCACGTAGGGTATTGTTGTTATACGCCTGATGGCGCTGCGCTTATCAGGCCTACGAATGAGCAGGCCAGTAAGCTTGTCTATGCACTTTGATGGTGTCGGGTACGGTATTTGTCGATTAGCACCGCTATGATGATCACCGCCCCTTTGATCACCAGTTGCCAGAAATAGGAGACGCCCATTAGCGTCATGCCGTTATTGAGCGTGGCGATTATCAACGCCCCCACCAGCGTGCCGGTGATGGTGCCGATCCCGCCAACAAAGCTGGTGCCGCCGAGGATCACCGCCGCGATGGCGTCCAGCTCGTAACCCATACCTAAGTTGCCGTTGGCGCTATACAGCCGCGAGGCGCTCATCACCCCGCCAAGACCTGAGAGCAAACCGCTCATGCCGTAGACGAACAGCAGCACCAGCCACACTTTGATCCCGGTTAAACGTGCGGCCTGCATATTGCCGCCGACCGCGTAGATATGAACGCCGAGCGTGGTGCGGCGCAGAATGAACCAGCACACCACCACCACCGCCAGCGCAATGACCACCAGCCACGGAACCGGGCCGAGATAGTTGTTACCGATCCACTCAAAGCTGATATTGGAGTTAATCACCGTTGTACCGTCGGCCAGCAGATAGGCCACGCCGCGCAGCGCCGTATAGGTTCCAAGCGTGACGATAAACGGCGGTAGTCCGGCAAAAGCGACCAGCGCGCCGTTAAATAATCCCAGCACCAGGCCGAGCATAAGCGCCGCCGGAATTGACAGCATGGCAAGCTCAGGAATAAGAGAAACGACCATGGCTGCGACGGCGGTGGTGCCGAGAATCGAGCCAACCGAGAGGTCGATCCCGCCGGTCAAAATAATGAAGGTCATGCCAGCCGCCAGCACGATGTTGATCGACGCCTGACGGGTTATATTCAGCAGGTTGCTTTCGGTAAAAAAGTTGGGCGCGATAAAGCCAAATACCGCCACAATCAGGATGAGAATCGGTAAGATGCCGACTGTTTGCATCAGATCGCTCATCAGCATTCTTTTCGCGGAGGCGGATTTCGCCACCTGATGGGGAGGGGTTGGATTATTCATGGGGCACCGCCTGATGGTGGGAGTCGTTCACGCCGGTAGCCAGCGTCATAATATTTTCCTGGGTAATACTTTGTCCGTTCAGCTCGCCGGCAATGCTTCCTTCCCGCATGACGTACACGCGATCGCTCATGCCGACGACTTCCGGCAGTTCGCTGGAGATCATCAGGATCGCTACGCCTTTGCGCGCCATATCGTTCATGATCCGGTAGATCTCGCTTTTGGCGCCAACATCCACGCCGCGCGTGGGTTCATCGAGGATCAAAATACGTGGGCCGATCGCGACCCAGCGTGAAATCAGCAGTTTTTGCTGATTTCCGCCAGACAGCCCGCCCGCGCGTACCTGTGCGTGCGGCACGCGGATGTTGAGCAGCTTGATGGCGTCATCGGAAATAGCCTGCGCCTTTTTGCGATCGAGCATGCCCCAGTTGGCGTCACGCTCCAGCGTTGCCATGGTGATGTTTTCTGCCGCTGCCAGCTCTAAAAATAATCCCTGCTCTTTGCGGTTTTCCGTCAGAAAGCCAATGCCGTGGTCAATCGCCTCGCGCGGGGAGTGGATCACTACCGGTTCACCGTCTACTTCAATCATGCCGCCGATGGCTTTACGAACGCCAAAAATCAACTGAGCCAGCTCAGAACGCCCGGCACCGACTAACCCGGCCAGGCCGACGATCTCCCCGGAGCGTACCAGCAAACTGCACGGCTGCACTTTGTTGCCATCAGTCAGGTGATGAACGTTGAGGCGCGCTTTACCTAAGGGAATGTCGCGCTCTTTGTTGAACAGATCGCTCAACGGACGGCCCACCATCATGCGCACCAGCTCCGAGGCGTTGAGCTTGTCGCGGGTCAGACTGCCAACATATTGCCCGTCGCGCAGGACGCTGACGCGGTCCGAGAGTTCGTACACTTCCGCCATGCGGTGGCTGATGTAGATAATCGCCATCCCCTCATCGCGCAGACGCATGATCAGTTCAAACAGGCGATGGGTTTCACGTGAGGAGAGGGCGGCGGTGGGTTCATCCATTACCAGAATGCGGCTTTTACGGTGCAGGGCACGGGCAATTTCCACCTGCTGCTGTTCGGCGATGGTCAACGTCATCACACGGTCGCTGGCCTTAAACTGGGCACCGAGTCGGTCGATGACTTTCTGTGACTGCATCACCATCTCTTTACGCTGGACCAGACCGCCGCGCGACAGCTCGCTGCCAAGAAAGATATTTTCCGCTACCGTCAGGTTCGGCGCGAGCTGCATCTCCTGATAAATCAGCGTAATGCCTGCGCTAAGTGCATCTTTGGGACCGCGAATGTGGAACGGCTGACCGTCAATCAGGATCTCACCGCTGGTGGCGGTATAGGCCCCCGCGAGGATCTTCATCAGGGTACTCTTCCCCGCGCCATTCTCGCCCATCAGGGCATGAATCTCGCCCGGCCAGACCGTTAAATCGACCCCTTTCAGCGCGTAAAATTTGCCAAACGCTTTAGCAATGTTGCGCATCTCCAGAACCGGTGTCCTGCTCATGGCGGATCTCCTGTGGGGTGGCCGATATCAGCAGTCCATCACAGGAATGTAAATGCAAAATGTCAGAAGCCGTTCATATTTGTCATATTGCGATTTTTCTTCACGGAGCGTGATATGCCGCAACCGGGACGTCACTTTTTCGCCAGTGCGCGCGGACGATTGCTGTTCTTCAATCTGCTGGTGGTGGCGGTCACGCTGATGGTGAGCGGCGTGGCGGTGCTGGGTTTTCAGCACGCAAGCCAGATTCAGGAGCCGGTGCAGCAGCAAACCGTTGACGACATGACCGGCAGCATGAACCTGGCGCGCGATACGGCGAACGTGGCGACGGCGGCAGTGCGGCTGTCGCAGGTGGTCGGGGCGCTGGAATACAAAGGGGAAGCGGAGCGGCTGCAGGAGACGCAAAGGGTGCTGAAGCAGTCGCTGGAACAACTGGCTACCGCGCCGCTGGCGCAGCAAGAGCCGGTGCTGGTCGAGCGTATTATCCAGCGCAGTAATGAACTACAAAGCAGCGTAGAAGGGATGTTGCAGCGCGGGCAGCGGCGACACCTGGAGCGTAACGCGTTGCTCAGTTCGCTGTATCAAAATCAAAGCTATTTACGTCATCTGCAAAAGTTGATCGGCGCGCAGGATGATGCGCTGCTGGGGCAGATGGACCGCTTAATTGTTGCCGCCATCGACACGCCCACGCCGCGTTCGGTGGTGAAACAACTGGATGCGGTGATGCCTGCGCTTCCCTTGCGCCATGCTAGTCCGCTGATTAGCGGTATCCTCAACGACTTCAACCAGGAGCTGCATAAGCTGGAGCCACTCTCTTCCGCGCTGGAGCAGAGCGATTTGGCCATCAACTGGTATATGTTTCATATCAAAGCGCTGGTGGCGATCCTCAACAGCGATATCAATCAGTATGCCTCGCAGGTGGCGCTGATCTCAGAGCAGCGGGTGGCGCAAAGCCATCAGGAACTGCAATCCGGCGCGTTGTTTATTTTAGTGTTTGCGCTGCTGGCGGTGGTGATCACCGGTTTTGCCGGGTGGTATATCTACCGTAATCTCGGCTCCAACCTGACGGCCATTTCACGGGCGATGACCCGGCTGGCGCACGGTGAATCAGACGTCAGCGTCCCGGCCCTGCAGCGGCGTGATGAGTTAGGCGAGCTGGCCCGCGCCTTTAGCGTCTTTGCCCGGAATACGGCGTCGCTGGAGCACACCACCCGACTGCTAAAAGAAAAAACCAGCCAGATGGAAATCGATCGCACCGAGCGTCAGGGGCTGGAAGAAGCGCTGTTGCACAGCCAAAAGCTGAAGGCGGTGGGGCAACTGACGGGTGGATTAGCACATGATTTCAATAACCTGCTGGCGGTTATTATTGGCAGTCTGGATCTGGTGAATCCGGAGTCGCCCGATGCGCCACGGGTCAATCGGGCGCTAAAAGCCGCCGAGCGCGGGGCGCTGCTTACCCAGCGACTGCTGGCCTTTTCGCGCAAACAGTCGTTGCACCCTCATGCGGTGGAGCTGAAAACGCTGCTGGAAAATCTGGGCGAACTGATGCGCCACTCTCTTCCGGCCACGTTGACGCTGGAGATTGAAGCCCAGTCTCCCGCCTGGCCCGCGTGGATTGACGTCAGCCAACTGGAAAACGCCATTATCAATCTGGTGATGAACGCCCGTGACGCCATGGACGGGCAGGCGGGCACGATTAAAATCCGTACCTGGAATCAGCGGGTCACGCGCAGCGATGGGCGCAAGCAGGATATGGTGATGCTGGAGGTTGCCGACCAGGGAAGCGGGATGTCACAGGAGGTGAAAGCCCAGGTCTTCGAGCCGTTTTTCACCACCAAACAGACCGGTAGCGGCAGCGGACTGGGGCTGTCGATGGTCTACGGTTTTGTGCGCCAGTCCGGTGGCCGGGTGGAGATTGAAAGCGCTCCCGGGCAGGGAACGACGGTCAGGTTGCAACTACCTCGTGCCGTTGTGCCGGTGCAGGCTCAAGTGGAAGCGGTAGCGGTACATGCGGCGAACAGCGGTGAAAAACTGGTGTTGGTGCTCGAGGATGAGGACGATGTACGCCAGACGTTGTGCGAGCAATTACACCTGCTGGGCTACCTGACGTTAGAGGCCGCAAACGGGGAACAGGCGATGCATATGCTGGCGGTTTCATCCGAGATTGATATTTTTATTAGCGACTTAATGCTGCCAGGTGGTTTAAGCGGCGTGGATGTGGTTAACCATGCCCAGGCACATTATCCGCAGTTGTCCATCCTGCTGATAAGCGGTCAGGATTTACGTCCGGCGCATAACCCGGCGTTGCCGGATGTGGCGCTATTGCGTAAGCCTTTTACTCGGGGAGAGCTGGCGCAGGCGCTGCGGCATTCGCGTAATTGAGATTCCTCCGCTACCCGCGCAAATACGCTTTGATTACCGTGGAGCGAGTTTCTTGATGAGGCTGGTTTTATGCAACGCTCCGCGACATTCCTTCTTTTTAGTTTGCTAATGCTGACCACCGTATCGGCACAGGCGGATATTATCGATGACGCCATTGGTAATATTCAGCAGGCGATTAACGACGCATACAAACCGGACAACGGGCGGGATTATGATGACTCCCGTGATGAAAGCTGGCAGCGCCAGATGAGTGACGACCGGCGCAGGCAATATGACAATCGCCGCCGCCAGTTTGAAGATCGACGTCGCCAACTGGATGACCGTCAGCGCCAACTCGATCAAGAACGGCGTCAGTTAGAAGACGAAGAGCGCAGAATGGAAGAAGATTACGATCGGTAGCGGTAACGATTAAATTTATGGGTATTTTATCTTTCTGGCAGGGATTTACCTGCTCGCCCAACAGCTCACCATTTCATGTTAATGAATGCACTTGAGCACAGTGCATGTATGCACTACAATCTCTCTATGCTTATGGAAAAGGTGTTGGCAATGGAATGTCTAAATCATTAAATATCAGAAATTTTCGGGATACATGGCTTGAAGATTTTTTTGAACGGGCGACATCGCACAGAAAAATACCTGCGGATATTCACACTGCATTAGCCAGAAAGCTGGATATCATTAATGCGGCTGTTTCGCATCGGGATTTGCGCTCGCCACCCGGTAACAGATATGAAGAGTTAACCGGAAAATTACAGGAATATTCTTCAATCAGAGTAAACAAGCAGTACCGATTAATATTTAAATGGATTAATGGTAAGGCCGAAGATGTGTACTTAGATCCACACATCTATTAGAGAAAACGTAAGGTAACGATATGAAACAGGCATCCAGAAAACCAACGACTGTGGGTGATATCCTGCAATATGAATACCTGGAACCGCTTGATCTGAAAATCAACGATCTGGCTGAAATTCTGCATGTTCACCGCAATACAGTGAGCGCACTGGTCAACAATAATCGCAAATTAACAACGGATATGGCGTTTCGTTTGGCAAAAGCGTTCGATACCTCCGTTGATTTCTGGCGTAACCTACAGGCGGCGGTTGACCTGTGGGAAGTTGAAAATGACATGCGGGCGCAAGAAGAACTGAACCGGATTGTTTCAGTTAAAGATTTTATTGCGCAGCGAGATGTCGGCGCAAAAAAAGTCGCTTAATCATCTGTTTGTAGGCCGGATAAGATGTTTTCATCGCATCCGGCAAATTTCCTTACTCCAGCACAATCTCCATTCCGTCATATCCTGCCTCAAACCCTACTGGTAGCGGATGTTCCATCATCCACAGATCAAACTGATGGCTGATATGCGTCAGGATCACCCGTGGGCAGCGGATAACGTCGTTCAACGCGATAACGGTGTTTAAATCACAATGATTGCGCGGTGGCTCGGCGCGCGGGGCATGGCTGCAGTCAATGATAATCACCTGAGGCTGGTTATTGTGGAGAAACTTCAACGTCTTGTCGGGAAGTCCGGCGGTATCGGAGAGCCACGCCACGCGGCTATGTGCGGTCTCCAGCAGATAACCAAACGTCAGCTTTGAATGGTTGAGCGGTAGCGGCGTTACCTGCAATCCTTGCAGATTAAACACCACAAACGGTGCCACGGTATGGCTAAAATCGAGGATGCCCGGATGCTTAAACAGATCGTCGCAACCCTGTTCATCCGGCGGACCGTACACCGGGATGGTCGTCCCCACGCCCCAACGTAGCGGAAACAATCCCTGTACATGATCCATATGATAATGGGTCAGCAGAAACTGCTGGAAGCTGCCCGCCGGCCAGTCGTCCATCAGATGCGGGATCCCCGCGTCCAGCAGCGTCACCGCATTATTGAACTTGACCACCCCGCTACAAGGGCGTCGACGGTATTGCGCCTGTGAGCGTGCTCGTTGGCAGGCCGCACAGTCGCAGCCAAATGTCGGCACCAGCTGTGCGCCGCCCGTTCCCGTCAGCGTAATGGTCAGACTCATGGCTCCCCCTACAACGGTTTGGTGAAGCGAAAATGGCTCATGGTATAGCCTTCACGCTGGTAAAAACGGTGTGCGTCAAGGCGTTGGGTGCTGGTGGAAAGCTCGGTGACTTCTGCGCCCGCTTCGCGCGCGGTGGCTTCGGCCCAGGCCAGTAACTGACTGCCGACCCTTAACCCTCGTGCCTGTGGCATCACCACCAGTTCCTGAATCTCGCCAATCCAGTTGGCGTGGTGCAGATGAAACTGCAGGTGCAGGCCGATCAAGCCGACGACCTGTCCGTCGAGCAGCGCCAGCTGGTAGTGCATATTGGGATCTTGCAGATTTGCGGCGTAGCCAGCGCTAAAGGCCTGCAGATCGAATTGGCCCTGCTTCAACTCACAGACAAGCGCGTAAACCGCATCGGTATCGTATAGCGTGGCGCGGCGTAATTCACAGACAGACATGTTTCTTCTCCTTGCGTCCCATCAGTGTGAGTAGTGTATCGACAGACTGTAGCAAACTTCCATCGTTGTTCAGGACGTGGCAGTCATACGGGGCGTAGCGGGCTGCGCGCTCAAGACGGGCGGCGATTTCCGTTTCGCTCTCCCGTCCACGAGCCTGCAGGCGCTGGCGTAGAATCGCCGGGGAAACCTGTAAGCAAATGGGGAGTAAAGATGTGCCGTAACGGGCCTGCGCCTGGGGCAGATGCGCGCGCGAGCCGTTGACCACCACATCAAAACCGGCGTGTAGCCAGAGGTCAATCTCCACGCCAACGCCGTAGTAGAAGCCATTGGCGTGCCAGCTCAGCGCCAGCAGGTTCTGCCCGGCGCGGGTAAAAAATTCTTGTTCGCTCAGCGCAATATGATTTTCATTCCCGGCGTTGGCGGCGCGGGTGATGTAACGGTGCGCTACCAGCAGTTGCGCCGGTTCCTGCTGGCGGAGTTCGGCCAGCAGACTGTCCTTACCGGAGCCGGATGGCCCCATCAGCCAGATCAGTTTACCCATAGTCAGAATACCCTTTTGCCCTGACGCCAGACGTGATCGATATGGATGTTGCCGCCTTTGCGGTGCGCCAGCACCAGATCCGCGCGTTTGCCTTCGGCAACAACGCCACGATCGTCGAGATTTAATGCCCGTGCCGGATTGCGGGTCACCAGACGAATGGCCTGTGGCAGCGTAAAACGGTTGGCGTCGTCGTCCGCTACGCGAAACGCCGCATCGAGCAGGCTGGCGGGGTAGTAGTCGGAAGAGAGAATATCCAGCAGCCCCAGCTCAGCCAGCTTATGCGCCGCTACGTTGCCGGAGTGAGAACCGCCGCGCACGATGTTGGGCGCGCCCATCAGCACGTTCATACCATGCTGGCGCGAGGCTTCAGCCGCTTCGAAGGTGGTAGGAAATTCGGCGATCACGCTGCCAAGCTGGTGCGATTCCAGCACATGATCATGGGTGGCATCATCATGGCTCGCCAGCGCAATCTGGCGCTCACGACACATCTGGGCAATCGCCGTGCGATTGGGCTGTGACCAACGCGCCGCCAGCGCTAACTGTTCTTCTTCATAGCGGGCCATCTGCTCGTCGGTGAGCGAATACTTACCTTGATAATACTCGCGGTACTTCTCGCGATTGGCGAACTGACGCTGGCCTGGCGAGTGATCCATCAGCGACACCAGCGTTACCGGCTCGCGGCTGACTAGTTTTTCAAACAGCGGCAGGGTAGTGTGATGCGGCAGCTCACAGCGCAGGTGCAGGCGATGCTCGGCGCGATTGACCCCGCGCTTTTGCGTCTCTTCGACCGCATTGATCATCTTCTCCAGATTTTCCAGACGGTCGCCGCCGTCGCGCACATCGCCAATTGCCACCGCGTCCAGTACGGTGGTAATGCCGCTGGCGACCATTAGCGCGTCGTGGCTGCTCATCGCCGAGTGGGCAGGCCAGTCTACCTTTGGGCGCGGGGTGAAAAATTTGTCGAGATTATCGGTATGCAGCTCGATAAGCCCTGGTAGCAGCCAGCCGCCTTCGCCGTCCAGCGCCTCAGGTAGGCTGCTCGGACTTTCTGCAAAGGTGCGAATGACCCCGCCCTCGATTTCCAGCGATCCTTGCACCACTTCATCTTCCAGCACCAGCTTTACATTATTGATAATCATGCTGTTGTTCCCATCAGATGCAGACGATCCGCGACGCGGTCGCGCACGGTTTGATCGTGAAAAATGCCGACAATTGCTGCGCCGCGGGCTTTCGCCTCTTCAATTAATGCGACGACGGCGGCGCTATTTTTGGCGTCCAGCGAGGCGGTAGGCTCATCAAGTAGCAGAATTGGGTAATCGACGATAAACCCGCGAGCGATGTTGACGCGCTGCTGTTCGCCGCCGGAAAAGGTCGACGGCGCCAGGTGCCACAACCGCTCCGGCACGTTCAGGCGGGTAAGCAGGTTAGCTGCTTTGGCTGCACACTCCTCACGGGAGACCCCCAGATCCAGCAGCGGTTGCATCACCACATCCAGCGCGGAAATCCTTGGGATCACGCGCAGGAACTGGCTCACCCAGCCGATGGTTGAACGGCGAACCTCCAGTACTTTGCGCGCCGGGGCCTGCACCAGATCGACCCATTCATCGCTGTGGCGGATGTGGATGCGTCCTTCATCCGGCAGGTAGTTGGCGTACAGCGAACGTAGCAATGTGGATTTGCCGCTGCCCGAGTGACCGTGCAGCACCACGCATTCGCCGCTTTTAACGTCCAGAGTGGCGTTTTGCAGCACCGGTAGACGCACGCCGTTTTGCTGATGCAGGACAAAGGTTTTACTGACATTTTCAACGCGGATCGCGTTCATTTTTAGCCTCTTTAGACATTTTTGCGTTCGATTGCCTGATGCGCTTCGCTTATCAGGCCTACAACCAATGCCGCTCCGTAGGCCGGATAAGGCGTAGCCGCCATCCGGCACAAGCGATGCCGCTCCGTAGGCCGGATAAGGCGTAGCCGCCATCCGGCACAAGCGATGCCGCTCCGTAGGCCGGATAAGGCGTAGCCGCCATCCGGCACAAGCGATGCCGCTCCGTAGGCCGGATAAGGCGTAGCCGCCATCCGGCACAAGCGATGCCGCTCTGTAGGCCGGATAAGGCGTAGCCGCCATCCGGCACAAGCGATGCCGCTCCGTAGGCCGGATAAGGCATAGCCGCCATCCGGCACAAGCGATGCCGCTCCGTAGGCCGGATAAGGCATAGCCGCCATCCGGCACAAGCGATGCCGCTCCGTAGGCCGGATAAGGCATAGCCGCCATCCGGCACAACAAAAAATCAGTTCTGCAACACCGACGACACCAGCAACTGGGTATACGGATGATGCGGATCGTCGAGCACGCGATCGGTTAACCCACTTTCCACCACCTGACCTTGCTTCATCACCAGCAAACGGTCGGCCAGCAGGCGCGCGACGCCCAAATCGTGGGTGACAATCACTACCGCCAGATCCAGTTCCAGCACAAGGCCGCGCAGCAGGTCCAGCAGTTTGGCCTGTACGGAAACGTCCAGCCCGCCGGTAGGTTCGTCCATAAACACCAGTTTGGGATGGGTGACGAGGTTGCGGGCAATCTGAAGGCGCTGCTGCATGCCGCCAGAAAAGGTGGTGGGCAGATCGTCGATACGCGAGGCAGGGATCTCTACCTCCTCCAGCCAGCGCTGAGCGGTGGCGCGGATGTCGCCGTAGTGACGCGCGCCGGTGGCCATCAGGCGTTCGCCGATATTGCCGCCTGCGGAGACCTGACGGCGCAGGCCATCCAGCGGATGCTGATGCACCACGCCCCATTCGGTGCGCAGCAGACGGCGACGGTCGGCCTCGTTCATGCCGTACAGCGAACGGTTCTGATACAAAATCTCACCGCTCTGCGGCGTCAGCCGTGAAGAGATCGATTTCAGCAGCGTGGTTTTGCCGGAACCGGACTCGCCGACGATGCCCAGCACTTCGCCTGGCCACAGGTCAAAAGAGACATCGCTGAAGCCCTTGCCCGGCGCGTAGAGATGGGTCAGGTTGTTGACTGAAAGCAGCGGTTGCGTCATTTGCTGAGGGCCTCGCTCTGTTGGCGGCAGTAGTCGGTGTCGGAGCAGACAAACATGCGTTTGCCGGTGTCATCGAGCACCACTTCATCGAGATAGCTGTGGGTTGAGCCGCAGATGGCACAAGGCTCATCCCAGCTCTGCACGGTAAACGGGTGATCGTCGAAATCGAGGCTTTCCACGCGGGTGTAAGGTGGAACGGCATAGATACGCTTTTCGCGGCCAGCGCCAAACAGTTGCAGGGCCGGCATCATGTCCATCTTTGGATTGTCGAATTTCGGGATGGGCGACGGGTCCATGACGTAGCGGTCATTGACCTTCACCGGATAGGCGTAAGTGGTGGCGATATGGCCGAAGCGGGCGATATCTTCATACAGTTTCACCTGCATGATGCCGTACTCTTCCAGCGCGTGCATAGTGCGAGTTTCCGTTTCACGCGGTTCGATAAAGCGCAGCGGCTCAGGGATCGGTACCTGGAAGATGATTATCTGATCTTCCACCAGCGGTGTTTCCGGGATGCGGTGGCGGGTCTGGATCAGCGTCGCATCTTCCGTACGCTCAGTGGTATTCACTCCGGTCACATGCTTGAAGAAATTACGAATCGACACGGCGTTAGTGGTGTCGTCCGCGCCCTGGTCAATCACCTTCAGCACGTCCGGCTCGCCAATCACGCTGGCGGTAAGTTGAATGCCGCCGGTTCCCCAACCGTAGGGCATCGGCATTTCACGTCCGCCAAACGGGACCTGGTAACCGGGGATCGCTACCGCTTTCAGAATGGCGCGGCGGATCATGCGTTTGGTCTGCTCATCAAGATAGGCAAAGTTGTAGCCGGAGAGGTTAGTGGTCACGGGTGGCCTCCTGTTGCAGGCGTTTGAGCAGTTCCAGTTCGGCCTGGAAATCGACGTAATGGGGAAGTTTTAGGTGCGAAACAAAACCCGCCGCCTCGACGTTATCCGCATGCGCCAGCACGAACTCTTCGTCCTGCGCCGGTCCTGTGACCGTTTCATCGTATTCGGCTGCCTGTAGGGCGCGGTCCACCAGCGCCATCGCCATCGCTTTACGTTCGCTCATACCGAACACCAGCCCGTAGCCGCGGGTAAAATGGGGGGATTCATTTTCTGGCGCGACAAACCCGTTAACCATTTCGCATTCGGTCATCAGCAGTTCGCCGACGTTCACCGCAAATCCCAGCTCTTCTGGTACGGTTTCCAGTGCTACATAGCCACTGCGGATTTCGGCGGCAAACGGGTGGTTGCGCCCGTAACCACGCTGAGTGGAGTAGGCCAGCGCCAGCAAATAGCCTTCGTCGCCGCGCATCAGCTGTTGCAGACGTGAAGCACGTGAGCAGGGGTAAACCGGCGGCGTGCGGGTGATGTCGTCGGGTGTCGCGCCATCATCCTCTTCACTCTTTGCCAGTCCCTGGTTGGCCAGAAGGGAAAAGACGTGTGGGGAGGCATCCTGCGCGCCGTCTGCGCTGCGCAGAGACGGCGTTTCGCCATTGGCCAGCAGGGTAAAATCCAGCAGGCGATGGGTGTAATCATAGGTTGGTCCCAACAGTTGCCCGCCGGGAATATCTTTGTAGACCGCCGAGATTCGGCGCTCAAGGCGCATTTCTGCACTGTTAACCGGTTCACTGACCGCCACTTTTGCCAGCGTAGTGCGGTAGGCGCGGAGCAAGAAGATGGCTTCGACGTTATCACCGCTGGCCTGCTTCAGCGCCAGCGCCGCCAGTTCGCGGTCGGCAATACCGCCTTCGGTCATTACCCGGTCAACGGCGAGGTTCATCTGCTGTTCGATTTGCGCCACGCTCAGTTCAGCAATGGTCTCATCGCCCCGGCGTCGGTTCTCCTGTAGGGCGTGGGCGTTGGCTATCGCCTTTTCGCCCCCTTTGACGGCGACGTACATCAGCACACCTCCACATGGGTGGTTCGCGGAATAGCCAGCAGACGTTCGCCGCAGGTGAGGATCAGATCGACCCCCAGTGGGAACGGGTGCGGGCGTTCGGTGAGTTCGTGAATCAGGCATTCCGGCAGCTGTGGCGCGATCATGCGCTCTTCGGCGATGCCCGCACCGGTCAGACGCAGCATGCGTCCGCCGCTTAAGCCAGAGATCTGCACAATCAGCGTGGCGCTGGTCTCTGGCGCGACGGCGGAACCGGCGGAGAGGGCGTTAAGCTGTTCGCTGCTGATGCGCTCGTCGGCGACGGCAAAGGCCGCCAGCTGCGGCTGATCCACCAGCGGCGCGTTGGTGTGAAAACGCAGGTTCTGGCGGGCGATATCGTTATCCATCGACGGCGCCAGCCAGACCGGCGTGTCGCCATCGACCAGGGTCAGCAGCACGCTGGTGGTCGCCAGACCCAGCGGCTGCCAGCCGTGTTTCAGTTGATGGAGGGCGACGATTACGCCCGGTTCGCTCATGGCTTTCAGCAGGCGACGAAAGCTCTGCTGAGCATCCTGAACGGGTAAATTAAAAGCGGTCTGTAAAGTCATGCGTTATCTCCGCGTACCAGCGTGAAGAAGTCGACCCGGCTGGCGTTGACTTCGGCACGGCGTGCGTTAATCAGCGCATCGCGTTCCGCTTCCAGCGGGGCAATTAAGGTTTCCATTAGGTTCTGGAAATGCGTTTGTTCCTGCAGCAGCGCGTCAATCACCGCGCACTGCTCGGCATGTTGTTTGTTGCGTCCCTGCAGGTAGCTGTAACCCAGCGTGCCGCTCTTCAGGCGTACTACTGCGCGGGTAAGCGTAGTGTCACCGGCAAAGAAGCGGTTACCGGTACCGCCCATACGGGCCTGGATCTGCATCAGTCCGCTTTCCGGAGCGCGGATAAGTTCATAGTCCGGCGTCAGCTTGAGCGCGGTGATGCGGGCGTTCAGGGCATCGGCATTGCTGTATGCCAGCGCGCGCATCCAGCGCTGGCGGGTGGCGGTATCGAAATGCATTCAGTGCTCCATAGTGAATTCGATCATGTCGGCGCGGGTCAGGCTGACGGAGTATTCCGCCGCGTGTTCTTCGCCTTCACGGTGGTTCAGGGTGCGCACGCATAGCAGCGGCGCCATATTGGGGATTTCCAGCACCTTGCTCTCTTTGGCCTGCGCGCGGCGGGCGCTGATGCGCGTTTGCGTGCGTAGCAGCCTCAGACCGGACTGTTCGCGCAGGTAGTCATGCAGCGAACCGCTGTTGAAGCCTTGCAGCAGCGGCCACAGCGAGAGGTCGGAAAAATAGTGGTCGATCTGGCACAGTGCGATGCCGTTAACCCGGCGCAGGGTGCGCAGGTGAATCACGTTATCGCCCTCGTTTATGCTGAGCGCATCGGCAATGTGGCTGGAGGCCGGACGCAGCACCGCCAGCAGTTTTTCGCTGGTGGGATGGCTGCCCTGGTCCAGCAGATTCTGACTAAAGCGCGCCTGGGCATTAAGCGGGTAATCGAACGGGCGCATCAGCACCAGCACGCCGACGCCCTGACGACGCTGAACCCAACCGCGTTCAACCAACTGGTCAATGGCGCGGCGCAGGGTGTGGCGGTTTACCTCGTAGCGCGCGGCAAGCTGATGCTCGGCGGGCAGATAGTCACCGCAGCGATAATGTTGACGTAGCTCCTGCTCAAGTCTCGCGGCAATTTCCTGATAACGCGTTGGATAACTGGTCGGATGTGTAGACAAGTGCATAGCAATCAATGCCTCGCTAATCAGATAAAGTGCTTACGCAAACGCTGGGAAAGAAAATCCAGCAGGCTGACGGTGACGATGATTAACACCATCAGGGCGCAGGTTTGCTGGAACTGAAAGCCGCGAATCGCTTCCCATAAGGTCACGCCAATACCGCCTGCACCCACCATTCCGACCACTGTGGCCGAGCGAACGTTGGATTCAAAGCGATACAGCGAGTAGGAGATAAGCAGCGGCATGACCTGTGGCAGAACGCCGTACAGAATCTCTTCAATTTTGTTGGCACCGGTGGCGCGAATGCCTTCTACCGGACCTGGCTCAATAGCTTCTACTGCTTCGGAAAGCAGCTTGGAGAGTACCCCGGTAGTGTGGATAAACAGCGCCATCACCCCGGCGAATGGGCCTAACCCGACGGCGACCACGAACAGCATGGCGAAGACCATTTCATTGATGGCGCGGCAGGCGTCCATCAGGCGACGCATCGGCTGGTAAATCCACCACGGGACCAGGTTATCGGCGCACATCAGGCCGAAGGGGATCGACAGCACAACGGCGAGGGCGGTACCCCAGACGGCAATTTGCAGAGTGACGGCCATTTCACCGAGATAGTCCTGCCACTGGCTGAAGTCCGGCGGGAAGAAGTCGGCGGCGAAGGTCGCCATATTGCCGGAATCCTGGATTAGCGTGAGCGGAGCCATTTCGGCACCTTTCCACGAGACTACCAGTACGGCGAGAAGAATGGCCCAGCTCAGCAACGAGAACCAGCTACGTTTGGGCGGGGCGACGGTGATGGTTTGCATGTTTAGCTCCTGGGTGTCGATGTTTCGGGTCTGTTGTAGGCCGGATAAGGTGCTGGCACCGCCATCCGGCATGTAATCCTTTGCATTGCCTGATGGCGCTGCGCTTATCAGGCCTACAATTTGGGCACCAGGGTTACTGCACCGCTTTGGTGACGCTGGTCATAGCGCCCAGTGCGGCGGTCAGACGGTCAAGGTCATCGAGCTGCGCTTTCAGCACCGAGGTTTTGCTGGTTTTCTCTTCCTCGTTCAGCCCTTTGTTGTCCCTCACACCCTGCATCTCTTTAAACAGCGCCAGCTGGCGAATCGGCACCAGTTGCAGATCGCTGGAGGCGCGGAACGGTGCCCATCCCAGGCGTTCCAGTACGGTTTTCTGTTCCGGTGTTTTTCCGTAATTCATAAAGAAGTCGTACACCTTGTCCTTGGTGGTTTCGGAAAGGTTTTTACGCCAGACGATCGGATCGCCCGGGATCAGTGGCGACTTCCAGATCACCTTCAGCTCTTTCAGTTTTTCCGGCGCGGAAGTTTTCAGCTTGTCGAGGTTTTCGGTGTTGTTGGTGGCGACATCGACCTGCTTGTTGGCGACGGCCAGCGCGTTGGTTTCGTGTCCGGCGTTAACGGTGCGTTTGAAGTCGCTGGCGGAGATGTTGTTTTTGGCGAAGACGTAGTAGCCGGGGACGAGGAAGCCTGACGTTGAGTTAGGATCGCCGTTGCCGAAGGTCAGATCCTTACGTTTAGCGATCAGATCGTTCAGGTTATTGATCGGACTGTCTTTGTTAACGATCAACACGCTCCAGTAACCCGGGGATCCGTCGGCGGCAACGGTCTGGGCAAACACTTGCCCGTTAGCGCGATCCACCGCTTCCATTGCCGAGAGGTTGCCGTACCAGGCGATATCAACTTTGTTAAAGCGCATTCCCTGGATGATCCCGGCGTAGTCCGGGGCGAAGAAGGCGTTCACTTTCACGCCCAGTGATTTTTCCATGTCCTTCAGGAACGGTTCCCACTGCGGTTTCAGGTTTTGCTGTGATTCGGTCGAAATAATGCCAAAGTTCAGCGCTTTTTCCTGCTCTTCGGCATGGGCCGGGGTGAGCAGTGTGCTGAGACTAAACATGCTGGTGAAGGCCAGCGCGGCAATTGTTCTATAACTCATTTCCATTCCTCATTGTGGGGATGTCAGGCAGCCTGCGCGCTCTGTTCGATGCGGTTCATGCTGCGGTAGAGATGGTCAAAACGATCGTTATCAAAATGCTGGCTGCTGCCATCAAAGAAGACGTTGCCCTGGCGCAGCGCGACGATGCGTTCGCAGTAGCGCAGGGCGTAATCCACCTGATGCAGCGTGACGACCACGGTGATGCCGTCGGTCTGGTTTATGTCGCGTAGGGTGTCCATCACGATGCGTGCGGATTCCGGGTCCAGCGAGGCTATCGGCTCGTCGGCGAGGATCACTTTGGCCTGCTGCATCAGCGCGCGGGCAATTGCAACGCGTTGCTGCTGACCGCCCGAAAGCGTGGAAACGCGCTGGTATGCAAAATGCGCCATGCCCACGCGGGTCAGCGCCTGTAATGCACGCTGTTTTTGTTCCTGGCTAAACCAGCTAAAACAGGTACGCCAGAACGGCGTGCTGCCGAGCGCGCCAATCAGGACGTTCTCCAGCACCGTCAGGCGGTTCACCAGATTGAATTGCTGGAAGATGTAGCCGGTGTGGGCGCGGCTTTTACGGATATCGCGCGCCAGGCGGCCTTCATGTTGAACGGTGCGGCCCAGCAGCTCGACGCGGCTACCGGGGGATTTATCACCGGTGATCAAACCGCTTAAATGACGTAAAAGGGTGGATTTGCCGGAGCCAGACGGCCCAAGCAGAGCCACCATCTCACCGGAACAGATGTTCAGATCAACCGCATTGAGCGCCTGATGTTGAATGAAGGACTTGGAGAGTTTCTCGACGCGAATAATCGTTTGCATGATGCGGCCTCCCTAAAAAAGTGGCCCCATCGTGGCGGATTAATGTGACGTTTTCGTTAAGGGATGGTTACTCGACGATGAAGAGTTGAGCGATATTTGATGACAGTACGGGAGGGCTGGCCTCCCGTTATATTACTCTGTAGGGGGTTGCTGTTGTTTGACGACGTTGATCATCCACGGCACGCCATACTGGTCGCTCACTTTACCGAAACCGTGGGCCCAGAAGGTTTCCTGCCAGTCCATTTCGATTTTTCCGTTTGCTGCCAGGTTATCAAACCAGCGTTTGCCTTCATCGACGTTTTGCGTGTCGAGCACCAGCGTAAAGCCAGAGTAGTGAGCATTTCCGTCCGGGGCGCTATCGCTCATCATGATGTCACTACCCGCAACGCGCAGGTTGGCGTGGGCGATGGCGGTATCGGGGAATTTCATGCCTGAAGGGCAACCATCTTCGCTATCCTGCGCCGATTTGGGCATTTCACCGAAGTTGATTTTGTAGAGTAGCTCAGCGCCTAACGTTTTTTGATAGTAGGCGATAGCGTCAGCGCAGTTGCCTGCAAAGGAGATATAGGGACTTAACGGCATAATCTTTACCTCAGGTAAAAGAAGCCAATTAAGTGTAGTTAGCGTCTGCAAAAATAAACCAGGCGGGAAGTATGAGCTTCCCGCCTGGCAGAAGAGCTGGTGTTGACCTGATTAGCGTCGCGCTATCAGGCAAATTGCATCAGTTCTTTTTCACAAACTCAGATTTCAGCTTCATTGGGCCAAAGCCATCGATTTTGCAATCGATGTTGTGGTCGCCTTCAACCAGACGAATGTTTTTCACTTTGGTACCGATCTTCAGCATGGAAGAGCTACCTTTTACTTTCAGATCTTTCACGACGGTAACGCTGTCGCCGTCAGCCAGCAGGTTGCCGTTGGCATCTTTAACGATCAGTTCGTCGCTGTCCTGCGCCGGTTCAGCATCGTTCCATTCGTGAGCGCATTCCGGGCAGATGAACATGCCGTTATCTTCGTAAGTGTATTCGGAGTTGCATTGCGGGCAGTGTGGTAATGACATGTGGATTTCCTCAAAAGTCAGCAGGGGCAAATGCGCCCAAAAAATGGCAGATTGCCGAAAAAGGCCGCAATTATACATAAAATCCCTGCTTTTGTCGGGACTACTGCGTGATTACGCAAAATGATCTGCTGTAAAGACCCTCTGCTTTCACCTCAATGAAAGTATGGCGGAATATTTTTTAAGGGAAATTGCTACGCTTAGATATTTAAGATAAGGTGAGGCGAAATATCTGATATTCATAGGTAACATTGCTTAGAAATGCCTAAGTCATTGTGATTGAATATCATTGAACCTCTTAAATTTAGTAGGGGGATTCCGCTGGCATTTTTTAAAACTGAACTACGCTGTTTATCTTTCTTACTTATTTTCATAAGTGAGAGGCATCAGGCCAGCGGTTATACACCAAATTTATTTTAATAATATCAATTGGTTGTTTTGATTTTAATTATTTCTATACGTAATTATAAAAGCCAAAAAATCTATAAATAAAACGATTGGGCTAAATAAAAGCAATGCCATTTGCGTTAAGGAAAAATTTTCCATGCACACACAGACAATATATGAATTAAGTCAGGAAGCGGAACGCTTGCTGATGCTCTCGCTTGAACATCTCAGGCAATTGCAAAAATTGCCCGTGACCTCGTTGGATGATGTCGCGCTAAAACAAGGAGAGCATAGCAGTCAGGTTGTTCAGCCCCTGCATTTCAGCGCGCGTGGCATGGATGTCCAGCAAGCAACGCTCAATAATGAGCTGCGCAAGATTACGCGTCTGGAAATGGTGCTGGCGATTGTTGGCACGATGAAAGCGGGAAAATCGACGACGATTAACGCCATTGTAGGTACAGAAGTTTTACCTAATCGTAATCGCCCCATGACGGCGTTACCAACGCTAATACGCCATACGCCGGGGCAGAAAGAGCCGGTGCTGCATTTTTCACATGTCGCGCCGATCGATGCCTTAATGAAGGTTTTGCAGCAGCGCGTGCGCGAGTGCGATCGCCTGCGTCTTACGCAGACCCTGGAAATTGACAAGGATATGAAT
This sequence comes from Citrobacter sp. Cpo221, assembly GCF_030332345.1. Classification (NCBI taxonomy): domain Bacteria; kingdom Pseudomonadati; phylum Pseudomonadota; class Gammaproteobacteria; order Enterobacterales; family Enterobacteriaceae; genus Citrobacter; species Citrobacter sp. Cpo221. The sequence goes on along the minus strand of NZ_JAOWIA010000055.1, from coordinate 27,063 downwards.
GTTCTGCTGCAACATATTGAAAATGGTGTGGCATTTGAACGGTATTATCTTGGTGCACAGCCTATTTTCCATTGCCTTAAAAGCCTCAACGACCTGGTGCGCCTGTCAAAAGCATTGGATGTTGATTTTCCTTTTGCCGCCTATGCCGCGATTGAGCATATTCCGGTTATTGAGGTTGAATTTGTCCATTTGGCCGGACAGGCAAGCTACCCAGGGCAATTAACGCTGCTGGATACCCCGGGGCCGAACGAGGCGGGACAACCGCACTTACAAAAAATGCTCAATGAACAGTTGGTGCGGGCCTCTGCGGTGCTGGCGGTGTTGGATTACACCCAACTGAAATCGATTTCCGATGAGGAAGTGCGTCAGGCGATTATGGCGGTCGGCAAGTCAGTACCGCTGTATGCGCTGGTGAACAAGTTCGATCAGAAAGATCGCAACAGTGACGATGAAGAGCAGGTGCGGGCGTTGATTTCCGGCACGTTGATGCAAGGCGGAATCTCCCCTGAAAGAATTTATCCGGTCTCCTCAATGTGGGGCTATCTGGCAAACAGGGCGCGTCATGAGCTGACGACGCGCGGGCGACTGCCGGATCATCAGGAGCAACGTTGGGTGCAGGATTTTGCCGAAGCGGCGCTTGGCAGACGCTGGCGCACCACCGATCTTGACGATACGGAACACATCCGCCATGCCGCCGACCTGTTGTGGGAAGACTCGCTGTTTGAACAGCCGATCCAGAAAGTGATTCACGCCGCTTATGCCAATGCTTCGCTGTATGCGCTTCGCTCAGCGTCACATAAGTTATTGAACTATGCACAAAGCGTGCACGAATATCTGGAATTTCGCGCCCATGGGTTAACGGTCGCCTATGACAAACTGCGGCTGAACATCACGCATATTGAAGAGGATATGCAGCAGTTAGAAGTGAGCCAGGGGCGGGTGAGCGATGAAGTCAGCCATGAAGTAGAACTGGCGCTGGAGGCTGCTGCTGCCTATCTCAGTGAGCAACAAACCGAGATTCTTTGCGGTATCAACACGTTCTTTGTCAAAGAAAACGTCCTGATGATGTCACAACACGGTCTGGGGAATGCTGTGAATACGGCAGAAATGGCCGGAGAGATGTTGGTGTTGCATGATGAAGGGCAGGCGAAAATTGTGTTAGATAAAATTCGCTCGTCCTGTGAGGGGGTATTGCTGGCGGCGCAGGAAAGCATCAGCCGGGACTTAGCCCTGCGTTTTGAACAGCTTGAGTCGACGCTCTCCCGGGCGCTAAATGACGCGATGCGGCCAATTGAGCAAAGGGTGAAGGAGGAGCTAAACCACGCCGGTTTTCGTGCGCGGATCCGTTTTCCAGCGTTCCATACGGCGATGTTTAATTTCAATACCCGCCAATTGTTTAACGAGGCCATTGAGCAGGATATTCCGGCAGAAAATGCGCCGTCTACTGGCGGTGTGGTGCGTGACACTTTCTCTCGTTGGCTAAATCAACCCAACTGGGGATGGAATGATTACGTCGAAACAAAAACGCGTTATCTCATAGATATGGGCGCATTGCATAAGAATCTTGTGCAGTACGTCTCCCAGTTTTGCCAACAAATTCGTAAAGCTTTAGCTGCTCAGGTCGATATCTCCGTTACGGCTGGCATGGCCACATTTTTTGCTGATTTCTCTCTGTGCCTGGCGCAATTGCAGGCGAGTCTGAGTGAGAGTCTGACGCTACGCCAACAAAATGAATCCGCGGTGAATGCAATGAATGAGCAATTGCAGCAGCGCATTACGATTGCGGCATGGCTTTATGAAGATTCCCGTTTGCTGCGTGACGATATCAATACCCTTTTTGCAACCGAGCACACATGACTAACGTTTTACTGGAAGGCCCCGGGAGGACGCTGGAGTGTGTCTACCCGAAGTTTATGGTCGATCTGGTTCAGGGAGATGAAACCAAACGTTCCGGCGGTTTTCTGCAACAGCAGCAGCGGCTGCGCGCGCGTCTGACGCAGGAGGTGTTATCCCAGACGCAACTGCGTGCGTGGGTGATGGCAGGAGTGTCCAGCGAACATCTGGTGATGCGCCTTAAGCTGGTGGAGAAGCTGGCAGGCATGATTGACCCGGGTCATCTGGCGCTGGTACGGATCGCCGAAGGGCTAATATTTTTGCAACAAACAGAACACCCGCGTGGGCTTTCAACCCCCGGTCTTTTACAGCAAATAAATTCACTGACTGATTGGTTTACCCAACGCGCGGCGTATAAAGAGAAGGCGCTGACCCAGCGCGGCCTGACGGTTCAGGCGGGCGAGCATAGCGAACAAATTTTTACCCGCTGGCGGGCTGGCGCGTATGACGGCTGGTCGTTACCAGGACGCTGTTTTGTTGCGCTGGAGGAGCTACGTTGGGGAGCTTTTGGTGATGCCTGCCGGTTAGCGAATGCCGATGTGGTGTTAATGCTAAAAGACAACCTGCGAACCATGGCTGCTCAGGCATTGGCGGACAGCGTGAATGCAGCGCCCGCTACGCGTCATTACTATCATCATTGGCTCAGCACGCCAGCTGTCGGCGGATCGGGCGAGTATAACGATATGCTGAGCTGGCTGGGGAGCTGGTGCGATGCGCAACGTCATCCTGTGAGCTGGTCGGTGACGCAGCGTTGGCAAAATGTGGCGCTGGGAATGCCGCGATTGTGTTCGGCAAAGCGGCTGGTCGATGCGATGGTTGAGGAGATTTTTGCACCGACCCTGCTCGTCAATTGAGCAGGGCTGGTGAGTAGGATAAAGGCAGGTTTAGTGGTGCAGAGAGTCTGCCGGGGTGGCCACTGCTTCGTTGGCGACCAGGTTTTTATTAAAACGTTTGGCGTACAGCGCGGTGATAATCGGCACCAGAATGGCGGTGACAATTACGCTGGCGGCAACCAGCGCCGTAGCGGATGCGGCAACCGGTTCGAACGCCGGGTTAATCTGGGCGATAATCACCGGGTTTGCTACCGCAGCACCTGCTGCTGAGGAGGCTGCGACGCCTGCCGTACCGTTCCCGCCACCAATAACACGGTCAGCAATAATCAGCGGAATACCGGTGATGACGATAACCGCGACGCCCAGCAGGATACCCAGCAGACCGGTATCAACGATCACGCTCAGGTTAATAGTGTTACCCAACGCGAAGCCGAAGAACGGGATCAGCACCGGTGTGGCTTTGCTGAAGAAAGAACGCAGGTCGTGATCCAGGTTGCCTAACGTAAAACCAATCAGGAACGGTAATACCGCGCCGATGAAATGGTGTGGCTCGAAGGAGGCCAGACCCGCGGAGCCGAGGATCACCATGGTCATTAACGGACCGGATTCCAGAGACATCAACACAAATGCGCCGGACTCTTCTTTGGTGCCGTACTGGTTCATCAGGCTGGCGTACAAACCACCGTTGGTCATGTCCATTGCGGAGACAATTGCCAAAACTGAGAGGCCTGCAAAGAACCCGGTTTGAATACCGGTATCAGGAATAAATGAAGCAGCAATCATTGCCACTACCCACGCCACGGCTATTTTGGTTATTACCAGCGTACCGGACTTGCGTAATACCGTACCGGTCGCCCGTAAATCAATAGATGCGCCGATACAAAAAAACCACACTGCCAGAATCGGTACCGTTCCGCTGATCATTCCTTTGGTAAACGAACCGAAATACGCACCGGTATCCGGGGCTAACGTATTTAACACTGCGCCTAATAACAGAGGAATCAACATCATTCCGCCGGGGATGCGTTCAATCGTGGCTTTAATTTTCATAAACGTCCTCATGTCTTGTCGCTGCTAAAACTCGCGCAAGAGGGTAAAAATTAATAAATTCAAATGGTTACTGATGTTTCTTAACAAAGAAAATCGCTATCTCTTTGTTTTATAAAATCTAACGCGGCATACGTTGAGCGTGTTGCTGCTCCCAGGGATATTGCGTCTGGAATTAGTTTGCATTCATGGGAACATTGATTCAATCAAAATAAAACGATGTTTTAGTTATCTTCGTCACATATTCCAAGCAAAAGTTCTCGGTCGCTCTGATTATTAAAAAAGCTGTGATCTTTTTGTGAAGGGATTAGGTGGTTTTTTTGCTAGCAGAATAATAGTGACCGCTGTGATTGTTGGTGCAATAAAGCGATTTATTTTTGTATTTAATTGTCATTAAATCGCAAGCATTACATGTAAAAAAGCTGACTAAGAATGACCTAATTTACGCATGTTGACGAAATGAAAAACTATATGTGAAGTTGATCACAAATTTAAACGCTGTTAGGGTAAAGAGGTCATTAACCGCCCAATCAGGCGTCAACAGGTTCGGTTGTACTGTGCGTTTCTCGTCAGTGTAAGTAAACCTGCTACGCTTGTTACAGGGAATGCGCCTGTGCGTTCCCCGCTCGGTGATGACCCTGACGCATGGGCGTTGGGGGACTCGAACTGGAGCGTGACAGGGCTAAGTCTATGAGGACGAGTATGCTAAAAAGGAAAAAAATAAAACCAATAACGCTGCGCGACGTTACCATCATTGATGACGGTAAATTGCGAAAAGCCATTACCGCAGCGTCGTTAGGTAATGCGATGGAGTGGTTCGATTTTGGTGTTTATGGATTTGTTGCTTACGCATTAGGTAAAGTGTTCTTCCCGGGGGCTGACCCCAGCGTGCAGATGGTTGCCGCACTCGCCACCTTCTCTGTTCCCTTTCTGATTCGACCGCTTGGCGGATTGTTCTTCGGTATGCTTGGCGATAAATATGGTCGCCAGAAGATACTCGCTATCACCATTGTAATTATGTCGATCAGTACCTTCTGTATCGGTCTTATTCCCTCGTATGCCTCAATTGGTATCTGGGCACCGATTCTGCTGTTGCTGTGTAAGATGGCGCAGGGGTTCTCGGTCGGCGGAGAGTATACCGGGGCATCGATTTTTGTCGCAGAGTACTCGCCAGACCGTAAGCGCGGATTTATGGGCAGTTGGCTGGACTTCGGCTCGATTGCCGGGTTTGTGCTGGGCGCGGGCGTGGTGGTCCTGATCTCAACTATCGTCGGCGAGGATAACTTCCTTGAGTGGGGCTGGCGTATTCCGTTCTTCCTGGCGCTACCGTTAGGGCTGATTGGTCTGTACCTGCGCCATGCGCTGGAAGAGACGCCGGCGTTCCAGCAGCACGTGGATAAACTGGAGCAGGGCGATCGTCAGGGTCTGCAGGAAGGTCCTAAGGTCTCGTTTAAAGAGATTGCAACTAAGCACTGGCGCAGCCTGTTGGCATGTGTTGGTCTGGTGATTGCCACCAACGTCACCTACTACATGCTGCTCACCTATATGCCGAGCTATCTGTCGCATAACCTGCATTACTCTGAAGACCATGGCGTGTTGATTATTATCGCCATCATGATTGGTATGCTGTTTGTGCAGCCGATTATGGGGTTGCTCAGCGACCGCTTCGGGCGTCGTCCGTTTGTGATCATGGGCAGTATTGCGCTGTTTGTGCTGGCGATTCCGGCATTTATTCTGATTAACAGTAACGTCATCGGCCTGATTTTCGCCGGATTGTTGATGTTGGCGGTGATCCTCAACTGCTTTACCGGGGTGATGGCGTCAACGTTACCAGCGATGTTCCCGACGCATATTCGCTACAGTGCGCTGGCCGCCGCGTTTAATATCTCGGTATTAATCGCCGGTCTGACTCCGACATTGGCCGCATGGCTGGTGGAAAGCTCGCAGAATCTGATGATGCCTGCTTATTATCTGATGGTGATTGCGGTAGTAGGTTTGATTACCGGCGTGACCATGAAAGAGACGGCTAATCAGCCGCTGAAAGGCGCGACACCTGCTGCTTCGGATATTCAGGAAGCGAAAGAGATCCTCGGCGAACACTACGATAACATTGAACAGAAAATCGAAGATATCGATCAGGAAATTGCTGAGCTACAGGTTAAGCGCACGCGTCTGGTGCAGCAGCATCCGCGTATTGAAGAGTAACTGTGTTATTGCCTGATGGCACTACGTTTATCAGGCCTACGGGCAGCGTTGTACTCAGTAGGCCGGATAAGGCGCTAGCCGCCATCCGGCGCATGGCCTGGACATTCGTGTTATTGCCTGATGTCACTACGTTTATCAGGCCTACGGGCAGCGTTGTACTCAGTAGGCCGGATAAGGCGTTAGCCGCCATCCGGCGCATGGCCTGGACATTCGTGTTATTGCCTGATGGCACTACGTTTATCAGGCCTACGGGCAGCGTTGTACTTAGTAGGCCGGATAAGGTGCTAGCCGCCATCCGGCGCATGGCCTGGACATTCGTGTTAATGCCTGATGGCATTACGCTTATCAGGCCTACGGGCAGCGTTGTACTCAGTAGGCCGGATAAGGCGTTAGCCGCCATCCGGCGCATGGCCTGGATATTCGTGTTATTGCCTGATGGCACTACGTTTATCAGGCCTACGGGCAGCGTTGTACTTAGTAGGCCGGATAAGGTGCTAG
>NZ_JAOWIA010000055.1:0-20537 GCF_030332345.1 Citrobacter sp. Cpo221 | reverse complement strand
GGCCTACGGGCAGCGTTGTACTCAGTAGGCCGGATAAGGCGTTAGCCGCCATCCGGCGCATGGCCTGGACATTCGTGTTAATGCCTGATGGCATTACGCTTATCGGGCCTACGGGCAGCGTTGTACTGAGTAGGCCGGATAAGGTGTCTTATGATATCGACTTAAGGTTGGCTTAATCTGTGTCAGGCAAACTCTCCTCCATAGTTTCGGAGGAGAGTGTCATGAAAACCCGTATTTATGAAAGTTTGACCACCGTGTGCAGTGTGCTGATTGTTAGCAGCTTTTTGTACGTATGGGTGAGCTCTTACTGAACTTTCGCTAATTCCACCCAGGCGCGAGTACCGGTAGTTCCCTGACGATTTTGCAGATAGAAATGCCCTTGATGTAACTGGGTGATACGACTGACAATGCTCAGCCCCAGCCCAATCCCACCAAAACGGCTGTCCATTCGGACGAATGCTTTACTTAACTCCCCGCATTTACTTTCATCAATGCCCGGCCCTTCATCTTCGACGGCCAGGACGGCATCATGCTCTGTGTTCAGGCTAATCGTAATATGGGTGCCTTCCGGGCTGTAACGATGCGCGTTTTCCACCAGATTTCGTAGCAGCATCCGCAACAGCGTAGCATCGCCACGCACGACAACGTCCGCCGCGCTTTGTGGTAGGAGCAGCGTCTGTTTACGTTGGTCCAGCATGGTGCTGAGTTCATCGTAGGAGGGCAGAATAACGTCCTCCAGCAGTTTGACATGCTGGTAACTCCCGGCCGAAAACGACTGTCCGACGCGGGCGAGTTGCAGCAGTTGCGATACGCTGTCCATCATCTGGTCAAGGCGGGCAATTAACGGCGTAACGTCGACCTTATGGGTTTTGGATAATAATTCCAGATGCAGGCGAACGCCTGACAGCGGTGTACGCAGTTCGTGGGCGACATCGGCGGTAAATAAGCGTTCGTTTTCAATAGTGCTGGTCAGCCGTGTCACTAGCTCGTTGAGCGCTGAGACAACGGCCTGAATCTCAACGGTTGAGCTGTGAATTTCAATTGGGGCCAGGTTATCGGCTGCTCGCGCTTCTAACTCTTTTTGCAGATCTGCCAACGGGCGGGTTATTCGTCGCACCGCCTGATAGCAAATCAGCAACGTCAGGCTGACCATAAAGATGCCGGGGACGATCAGGCTGGCGATAGCCTCGCGGATCTCATGCATGATGTGGCGATCGTTATTGCGATTTTCGCGTAGCGCCTGTTCGAATAACTGTATTTGTTCGGTACTTTCGTGCCACAACCAGAAGGTACTAATCAACTGAAAGACCAGCAGAATAAGACCAATCGTCAACATCAGGCGATGACGAAGCGGGAGCGGTTGTTTTAGATATTGCAGCGGTTTCACTTAGCTTTCCTCAGTGGCGACCAGCATATAGCCAAATCCCCTGACCGTGCGGATGCGTGATTTACCGACTTTATCGCGCAGATTGTGAATATGCACTTCCAGCGTATTGGTCGACGGTTCGTTATCCCAGCTGTAGATGTCGTTATACAAAATTTCCCGGTGTACCGGGCTGCCCGCTTTGAGCATCAGGCGTGACAGGAGTGCGTATTCTTTCGGCGTTAAGATAACCTCTTGTCCGTCCATCCACACCTGGCGACGACCGATATTCAGCGTCAGATTGCTGACAATTAATTCACTTTCACCCTGATTGTTGTGGCGACGCAGAAGTGCTCGGATGCGGGCGTGCAGTTCTTCCAGTGCGAACGGTTTGACCAGATAGTCATCGGCGCCCACGTCCAACCCGCTGACCCGGTCTTTGAGCGTGTCACGGGCGGTGAGAATAAGCACTGGCACGGTGTATTTTTTCTGCCTGATCCGGTTGAGGAAATGCAGGCCGTCTTCATCCGGTAAACCCAGGTCCAGAACCACCAGACTGTAATGTCCGGTTTCCAGACACTGCTCCGCTGCACGGGCCGTTGATACGCCGTCGCAGGCATAGCCTTCTGTTTGCGCGGCGAGTATCAGTCCCTGTAATAACAACGTATCGTCTTCAACAATCAGAATTTTCATTCGTTTAGCCTCCCCGGCAGGGTTGCAGAATATCATCCGCCGCCTGATATTTCTGTGTTTGTACGCCCGTTAATCCCAGCAGGGTCGAGAAGAGATTATCCTGTGAGAAATCTTCTGAGCTTGCCCGTTTTTGCAAACATGTCTGAGAGACCTGATAGCGTTGCTGATAATCCTCGGAGAGCCACAGCAGCATCGGCACATGTTTTTGCGTATCTGGTGCAATCGAATACGGCAGGCCGTGCAAATAGACGCCATTTTCCCCTAAGGATTCGCCGTGATCGGAAAGATAGACCAGGCTGGTGGTGAAATTATCCTGGTGTTCTTTCAGTATATTGATTGCTTTATCAACAATATAGTCAACGTAAAGAATGGTGTTGTCGTAAGTATTGACCAACTGTTGCTGCGAACAGGTCTGGATTTCGTTGGTATCGCAGGTTGGCGTAAATTTCTTAAACTGCGCAGGATAGCGGTTGTAATAGGTCGGGCCGTGGCTGCCGATGGTATGCAGCACAATCACGCCGTCGCCTTGCAGGTTATTAATGTACTCTTCCAGCCCGTGGAACAGGACTTCATCGTAGCATTCACCGTCAATACACTGCCCTGGCAGGTTCAGCTTAGTCATATTCTGGTGTGGAACCCGGTCGCAAGCCCCTTTGCAGCCGCCGTCGTTATCGTTCCACAGAACGTTAATTCCCGCCCGCTGAATGATGTCGAGTACGCCTTCCTGATGCTGTGCCAGTTCTTCGTCGTAGTGCGCGCGTGGCATATCCGAGAACATGCAGGGTACTGATACTGCCGTTGCCGTTCCGCAGGATGTGGTGCGGGGGAAATAGACCACATCATCTTTTTCCAGCAGCGGGTTGGTCAGGCGCGAGTAGCCTGACAGCGAGAAGTTATCGCCGCGCGAGGTCTCGCCGAGAACCACAATCGTCAGGTTTTTACGCTTTTCTTTTACCATCAACGGATTGCGATGTGCATCTTCGCCAATGCGTACCAGCGGCAGGTGGGCCAGTCGCTGGTGTGAATACCAGGATGACGTCGCCACAATGCTGTTGGATGGACTGAGGGATTTCACCAGTTCTTTGTTGTTGCGAAACAGTGAGGCGTAATCTTTATAGAAGAACGCAGCGACCAGCACGATCAGCAGCGCGGAGATCAGAATGTTCGCGCCACGAAACAGTATGCTGCGCATGACTGGCGTGATCGGTTTGATTTTTACCCAGCAGGCAATGAGCGCGGCCAGAATACCGCTGATCCCAAGTGTAAGCACCATTCGTGGCGTCATGAGGGCGAAGGTTTCAGCGGGCGTAGTATCCATCATATTGGCGATCATCGAGCGGTCGATGATGATGCCGTAGGTCATGATGAAATATTGGGCCGATGCACCAACCAGAATGAAAATGCACGCCACAAGGCGATTAAGCCACAGGAATGAGGCCAGCGTCAGCACGATGTTCATGACGCTGAACGCGACCACCGGCATTGATAAAAACACCAGCACGTTACGCACAGAGTCCAGAGGCAGGTCTTGCAGCACTTGTTTATAGAACGCAATGTTCAGGAAGGTCGCAAGATAAAATGAGATCAGCAGGAGCCAGCTGATTAGCCCGAGAGTGGGCCTTTTAAACAAGAGCTTTAACATTAAGGGGGTTCCATCGACTATGTGGCGCAAATCCTCTCAAAGTAAAATTAAGCCAACCTTAAGTTCTTAATGTTGATTTTTCGACTATCAGCGAGGCAGCGTAGGCCCGATGAACTGACGCCATCGGGCAATGAAGATTGCTTAAGTTAGTTATTGTTTACCGGGGCATCCAGTGGATACGGGTTTTTATGGATCCGGTTGTAGTTCAGTGCGTACAGCGCGGTGATGATCATCAGCGTGACGAACGACCACATCACTTCTTTGGCGCCGGAACCGACAACCGCCCAGATGCAGTAGACAAAGGCGATAAAGGTCACCAGTAAGTACATCGGGCGTGCTTTACCAAAGTGGCCATGGCCGAGCAGCAGCAGCGCGGCGCAGGTGTACAGATACGGCACCAGGGTGAAAATAACGGAAACCGAAGAGACCAGACCAAACTCTTTCGCTGCGTTCGGCGACATACTGCTGAACTGGAAGATGGTCATCAGGATGCCGACAATAATTAACCCGGCCACTGGCGTACCGGCTTTGTTCACGCGGGCAAAAATCGGTGGGAACAGGCCGTCATCGGCTGCGGCTTTGGCGGTTTGCCCGGCAAGCAGCGTCCAGCCGCCCAGAGAACCAAGACACCCGGCAGCAGCACAGAAGGAAACAATCGCCCCAGCGGTGTCACCCAGCGCCATACGTGCGGCATCACCGAACGGAGAGGCTGATACACGCAGCGCCGCGTTAGGGATCATACCCATGATCGCGGTGGTGGAGAGCACGTAGCAAACAGCGGCAATCAGCACGCCGCCCATGGTGGCGATAGGTACGTTACGTTTGGGATTTTTAACCACGCCAGCCGCAACGGAGGCGCTTTCCACCCCGATAAATGACCACAAGGTGACGTTCAGAGTGCTTTGAATTGCGCCGAAGGTGTTCATGCCGCTGACGTTCCAGGCCGCCATATAGGTTTCACCGCGGAACCAGAACCAACCGAAGACGGCAATCCCGACAATTGGCACCAGTGCCAGTACCGTTGCGACGGCCTGCACGCGGGTGATCATTTTCGGTCCGACAATGTTCAGTAATACGAAGATCCACAGCACTACGACGCAGGTCAGCGTCAGGACCAGCGGATCTTTTAAGATGGGGAAGAAGTAGCTCAGGTAACCGACGCCAATGACCACCATGGCGATGTTACCAATCCAGCAGGCCAGCCAGTACAGCACGTTGGTCTGGTAGCCCAAAAAAGGACCGAAGCAACGGCGGGCGTAAGCATAAGAACCACCGGGACTGGAGTCTAAGGACGACATTTTGGCGTACACCATCGACAGTGCCAGAGCACCGATAATCGTGACCAACCATCCGTAGATTGCAATCCCGCCAGTTGACGCAAGGTTTGCGGGTAGCAGGAATACACCGGAACCCATAATATTCCCCGACACCATAAGGGTGACGGGGATTAAGCCCACTTTGTGAGCATCAGCATCCGTCGACATATTTTTTAACTCCTGATAAGGATAAATGACGCCTTATCATACCTCGTCAAAAGTCTGTTTAATGATGACGGAGCTGGGGTATCGCTAATGCTGATATTATTATGGCTTATCGCTAACTGATTAAAAATCAGGCGGCGGATGGCTCCCTATGTTGACTAACATAATGCAGAGGCGTCATCCCATAGAACTCTTTGAATACGGAGATAAAGTATGAGGTACTGTTATATCCACACAGTTGAGATACCTGGGAAATGTTTTTGCCGTCCATCAGTAATTGATTGACGGCATATCGCATGCGACATGTGGTAATTATTTGGCTGTAACTTGTATTTTCACTTTTGAGCTTTTTCTTTAACAAACTGGGACTCAGACATAAGCAACTGGCAACCATGCTTAAATTCCAGTCTTTATGTATATCGCTCTCAATAATGTGATAAACGCTGTCGCTGATACAGTTGCGCAGCATATACATGAGCAAAGAAATAAACTTTTTGCTGTCGAGAAAGCGTGATAACACCGTGAACAGTAGCGAGCGTGTACGCTCTCTTTCAGCTTCGTTCACTGTGTCCATTACGCTATGTTGGGCAGCCACCCTGAAGACATCCGGCGTCAGACACGCGGCGGTCATCACTGGGCTGGCACTGCGTTGCCAGAGTGGGATCTGTGAAAGGTCTTTATTTAAAAAGCGCAGATAATCTTTAATGATATCGCGGCTGATATGTACGACCAATGCGTTATTAAGTGATGAGAAATCGATAATATTATTATCGCATGCCACCAGTGCCATATGATTAGCTTTTAAACTGATGGCTTCTTTACCGTTAATCCTTAACCAAACATCCTTCTCCGTTAATACAACAACACAAGCTTCTTTGCTGCAAAGCCTCATACCCAACTCCAGGAATATGAACATAAAACACCGTAGCTCAACATCGGATGAGCCAAATCGGCTAAATTGAAATTGTATGATGAAACCAGGACTGCAATAAAATAACGTGTCTGAAATTAATTACAATGTTTGGCGGGATTTTTCTTATGTACACATTTTTGTACGCAAGTGGAAAGGCGCTATTTGCGTATAAAAAAAGCGCGGGGTGGTCCCGCGCAAAAAGGTATGACAATGTTATTGTTTTGCAGCAATACTCAGGAATTACTCAAGCATGACATGTCTACCTTAAACATCGGACTATCTATAAAACGACATTATGCTTTCACGCACATAACGTGGTACACACCGTCAATAATTTCCGTTCCTTCGGTTTCATGTTCAAATCCAGGGAAGTGGTGGTCCCAGGACTGCAACGAACGTAGATAACTAATCTGCGGGCTATTGGCGTCGCCAAAGTTTTCCCCGGACAGCAGCATCGGAATTCCTGGTGGGTAAGGAATAACGGAATTCGCGGCTATACGACCCGGCAGATTTTCAATGGCCACCATCTCAACGTTATCGCTGACTATCGCGTTATAGGCTTCACGCGGGGTGATTTCAGCAACAGGCAGGCCGGAGTAGGCCGCGTTAAGACGTGCGCCAGGGTTGTTCTCTTTCAGCCAGGCGAACATGGTGTCGCCCAGATCGTGAATGCCCATGTTGGCGTAAGTGTCTGGATGTTCCTCAACCAGTTCTGGCATCACCTGTGCCAGCGGGGTATTGGCATCGTAATGGTGTTTGAAAGAGCACAACGTGTTGATCAGTGTGCCCCATTTCCCGCGGGTAATACCCATGGAGAACAGGAACATAATCTGGAAATCGGTGGTACGGGTCGGCACGATGCCGTGACGGCCAAGCCAGGCGGTGACCAGTGCGGCCGGTACGCCGTTCTCTTCCAGTTCGCCATCGTCGCCCATCCCCGGTGCCAGAATGCTGACTTTGATCGGGTCCAGCATGCTCCAGTTATCCGGCAGGTCTTTAAATCCATGCCAGGATTCACCCGGACGCATCACCCAGCAGTTCTGGTCGGTGGTCAGGAGTTGGGTTGGCGCATCGGCAAAGTCATAGGTTTTGCCGGTCTGCGGATCGGTCACAATCTCTTTGTTCCACGGTTTGAAGAACCAGTCGCCTTCGGCGGTGAATTCTTTGTACAACCGTGCCATGGCCTGGCGGAAATCGACCGCTTCGTCGATCACTTCCTGGGTGAGCGACAGGCCGCTGTTACCGTCCATCATGGAAACCGCCACGTCGTTTGAGGCGCAGATGGCATACAGCGGAGAGGTAGTGGCGTGCATCATGTACGCCTGGTTAAAGCGGGAGAAGTTCACGGCCCCACGGCCTTCACGAACGTGAATGTAAGATGCCTGAGAAAGCGCATTCAGCAGTTTGTGGGTCGAGTGGGTGGCAAAAACGGTAGGACCGTTATGATCGCCCGGCGCGCCACGCATGGCGTAGTGATCGGCATAAATTGGGTTGAAGCGAGCATAGCCGTACCAGGCCTCATCGAAGTGGATGCGATCGCTGGTTTGCGCGAGCAGGTCCTGGGCCTCTTTGGCGTTGTAACAAACACCGTCGTAGGTACAGTTGGTCACAACGCTGTAAGACGGTTTTTGTCCGGCTTTGTCTTTGGTCAGCGGGCTTTCGCTGATTTTTTTCTGCAAAGTTTCAGGCTGCATTTCCTGCGGGTAGATAGGCCCGATAATGCCGTACCGGTTGCGGCTTGGCACCATGTACACCGGTTTTGCCCCAGTGAGGATCAGCCCCTGTTCGATGGATTTATGGCAGTTACGATCCAGCACCACGACGTCGTTGTCGGTCATACAGGCCTGCATGATGGTGCGGTTAGAGCCGGAAGTCCCGACCACTACGGACCAGGAACGGTCTGCGCCAAACACGCGGGCGGCATATTTTTCGCTCTCACCAAACGCGCCGGTATGATCCAGCAGCGAGCCAAGGGATGCGCGTTCAATACCCATGTCGCTACGGAATAAGTTTTCACCGTAGTAATCATGGTAGAAACGACCGGCCGGCGTTTTGGTAAATCCGACGCCGCCCTGGTGACCTGGTGCTGCCCAGGAGTATTCATGGATGTCGCCGTACTTCATCAGCGCGCTGAACAGTGGCGGCAGAAGTTGTTGGCGGTAGCGGGTCATCGCCGCAACGGCGCGCCCGGCGATAAAGTCTGCGGTGTCTTCCAGAATCCAGGCGAATTCATCGACAAGCTCCAGCAGGTCGCGATCCAGCGATGCGGTGGCTTTTTCGCGATCGCCCAGCAGGAAAACGGGAACGTTTTGCTGGCGCTCGTGGAGCTTGCCGATCAATTGCCTGACGTTCAGGTGCTCGTCTTGTTGTTCCATTTGATAGCTGAACATCAGACAATCAATGGCTTCATTGGCGGCGAGGATTGCATAACCATCGTCGAATGAGGTGGACTTAATGACGGTAACATTTTGGCGGCTTAATGCGTCAGCCAGACGTTCGACAGCGCTACCGACCCAGGTGTCCTGATGCAGAAACTCACTTTCAACAATTAATACTTTCATCATCTTTTACCCGGTTGTGGAAAGGTTGCAATCTATGAATTGCAGACACACCGTATGAATGTGACGCAGGCAAGTATTATCCTGTCAAAATGGGCTGTAAAGCGGGTAAAAAATAGCCTGATCTGTGTTTAATTTGTTTTTAAACAGTGGTTTATGTTTGCTTGTTGGCGGTTTTTCACCGCCGTTTATCGACAGGGGGAATATTTTTTTGGCTGATACTGATATTGCCGAATGATATCAACCTGCGATTGTTTGCCGATGCTGCTGGCTTAGTTTGCGGTACTGCTGCGGCGACATGCCGACAAACTTGCTGAAGGTGTCATAAAAACGGCTGCTGGATCGGAATCCGGCGGTCAACGCAACGTCGAGAATGGTTTTATCGGTATCGCTGAGCAATGCGCGGACGTGATTGATCCGCATTGCCGTAATGTACTGCTTCAGGGTGAGTTGCATTACGCGTTGGAAAATCCCCATCGCGTAGTTGGCGTTGAGCTTCACGTGTTCCGCGACGTCGTTGATGGTGAGCGCCTGATCGTAGTTGTCGGCAATAAAGCTCAGCATTTGGCTGACGTAAAACTGGGCGTGCCGCGACACACTGTTTTTGTGGGTCCGCGAGGTTTTATTGACGAGTATAGGCTGCCAGCCGGAAAGGCTAAACCGTTTGAGCATCAGACCAATTTCATCAATGGCGAGCTGGCGAATTTGTTCGTTCGGGTTGCTCAGTTCCTGTTGCCAGCGCTGAACCTCAAAGGTGCTCAACTGCTGCGACGCCAGCGATTTGATGACCATTCCATGGGTAACATGGTTGATCAGCTCGCGATCCAGCGGCCAGGAGAGGAAAAGGTGCATCGGTAAATTGAAGATAGCCATACTTTGGCAGCTGCCCGGACGCGTGAGTTGATGCGGTGTACAGGCCCAGAATAGCGTGATGTGTCCCTGTTTTATCTGCACGACTTCATTGTTGATAAGGTACTCGACGTCACCATCAAACGGAACATTGATCTCCACCTGCCCATGCCAGTGGCTGGCAGGCATAGCATGCGGTGAGCGCAACTCGATATCCATCCGTTGATATTCTGAGTACAGCGATAGCGGGCTGCGGGTTTGTTCTTCATCGCTACTGCACATGTGCGGATCGGGAGGGAGAGGCGATGTCGGTAATGTACTCATGGTTGCTCCATTTCCTGAATTATCAGAATCATGTCATTTAACACGTATTAAGGCTGAGAATCAGGACACAAATTGGACCGTTACCATTGAGCATAGCGACATTTTGCGGCCGCATACTCTGCTTTTTGGGTAATTTTGTCCCATAAACTCAGATCCAATAGGGCGCAGAGTGATGATCTGAGTTTATGGGAATGCTCGGCAGGGAAGTCGGAGGTTTTCATCTATGCGCTGTGCCACCATGACTGTGTTCACTAATGTTCTGGAGAGTCATGATGTCTGCACCCAAAATTACCTTTATCGGCGCCGGTTCCACGATTTTCGTCAAAAATATTCTTGGGGATGTCTTTCACCGCGATGCGCTTAAATCTGCGCATATCGCCTTGATGGATCTCGATCCTACGCGTCTGGAAGAATCACACGTTGTTGTGCGCAAGTTGATGGATTCTGCGGGCGCGTCTGGACGAATCACCTGCTATACCAATCAAAAAGCGGCATTGCAGGATGCCGATTTTGTGGTGGTCGCTTTCCAGATCGGCGGCTATGAACCCTGTACCGTCACCGATTTTACGGTGTGTAAACGCCATGGTCTGGAGCAGACGATTGCCGACACGCTGGGGCCGGGCGGCATCATGCGCGCGCTGCGTACCATCCCGCATTTATGGCAGATTTGTGAGGATATGACCGAAGTCTGTCCGCAGGCCACAATGCTTAACTACGTTAACCCGATGGCAATGAACACCTGGGCAATGTATGCGCGCTATCCGCATATTAAGCAGGTTGGGTTGTGTCATTCGGTGCAGGGGACGGCGGAGGAGTTGGCCCGCGATCTGAACATCGATCCTGCTTCTTTGCGCTATCGCAGTGCCGGGATCAACCATATGGCGTTTTATCTGGAGCTGGAGCGCAAAACGGCGGACGGTGCCTATGTGAATCTCTACCCGGAGCTGCTGACGGCCTATGAATCCGGTCAGGCGCCGAAACCAAATATTCACGGAAATACCCGTTGCCAGAACATTGTGCGTTATGAAATGTTCAAAAAACTGGGGTATTTCGTCACCGAATCGTCGGAGCACTTCGCTGAATATACGCCGTGGTTTATCAAACCGGGGCGTGAAGATCTGATTGAGCGCTATAAGGTGCCATTGGATGAATATCCGAAACGTTGTGTGGAACAGTTGGCGAACTGGAAAAAAGAGCTGGAAGAGTACAAAACGGCTGAGCGGATCGACATTAAACCGTCGCGCGAATATGCCAGCACTATCATGAACGCTATCTGGACCGGTGAACCGAGCGTCGTGTATGGCAACGTTCGCAATGACAATCTGATCGATAACCTGCCGCAAGGCTGCTGCGTTGAAGTCGCTTGTCTGGTCGATGCGAATGGTATTCAGCCAACGAAAGTCGGGACTCTCCCGTCACATTTGGCGGCCATGATGCAAACCAATATCAATGTTCAGACCCTGCTAACGGAAGCCATCCTGACGGAGAATCGCGATCGCGTTTATCACGCGGCGATGATGGATCCGCATACCGCCGCGGTACTGGGGATTGAAGAGATTTATGCGCTGGTGGACGACCTGATTGCGTCTCACGGCGACTGGCTGCCGGCCTGGCTGCACCGTTAATACACAATCACGCCGGGCATTGTATCCGGCGTTTAACCTCTGACGTTTCCTCTTACAGAAGGCGGGCGCTGGTAACAGCGACCCGATACCCTATGAGCATATCTCTGACAACAAAACTCAGTTATGGATTTGGAGCGTTTGGTAAGGATTTCGCCATCGGAATTGTGTACATGTACCTGATGTATTACTACACCGACGTGGTGGGATTATCGGTGGGGCTGGTCGGAACGTTGTTCCTGGCGGCAAGGATCTGGGATGCGGTAAACGATCCCATCATGGGCTGGATTGTGAACGCCACCCGATCGCGCTGGGGAAAATTTAAACCCTGGATCTTGCTCGGTACGCTGGCGAACTCATTGGTGCTGTTTTTGCTTTTTAGCGCACATCTTTTTGAGGGTACTGCGCAGGTCGTATTTGTTTGCGTGACGTATATATTATGGGGAATGACCTACACCATTATGGATATTCCATTCTGGTCACTGGTGCCAACCATTACACTGGATAAACGCGAGCGTGAACAACTGGTGCCGTATCCGCGTTTCTTCGCCAGCCTTGCCGGGTTTGTTACCGCAGGCGTGACGCTACCTTTTGTGAGCTATGTTGGCGGAGCCGATCGTGGTTTTGGTTTTCAGATGTTTACGCTCATTCTCATCGCGTTCTTTATCGTTTCCACCGTTGTGACGCTACGGAATGTGCATGAGGTTTTTACGTCAGACAGTGAGGCCACGGCAGACAGCAGTCGTCTTGGGTTGAAAGCGATCGTTGGGCTCATTTATAAAAATGACCAGCTAACCTGCCTGTTAGGTATGGCACTGGCTTACAATATTGCATCCAATATCATTGCTGGCTTTGCCATTTACTATTTTACCTACGTGATTGGCGATGCAAGTCTCTTCCCGTACTACATGTCTTACGCAGGTGCGGCAAACCTGCTGACGCTGATTTTCTTTCCTCGGTTGGTAAGCGCGTTGTCACGACGGATCTTGTGGGCTGGGGCATCGGTGCTGCCGGTGCTTAGCTGTAGCGTACTACTGGTGATGGCGCTGGCAGATTTCCATAATATCTTACTGATTGTTATTGCTGGTGTTTTACTAAATATTGGATCTGCGCTTTTCTGGGTGTTGCAGGTCATTATGGTGGCGGATACCGTTGATTACGGTGAATACAAACTTAATGTTCGTTGTGAAAGTATCGCTTATTCGGTACAGACAATGGTGGTAAAAGGCGGGTCAGCATTTGCCGCTTTCTTTATCGCATTGATACTCGGGGTGATTAATTACGCGCCAAATGTCGCGCAGTCTGCCGAAACCATCGTTGGCATGCAGTTTATTATGATAGCGCTACCCGCACTCTTTTTCGTTGTGACCTTAGTCCTGTATTTCCGCTTTTATCGACTGAATGGCGACACCCTGCGCAGGATCCAGATCCATTTACTGGATAAGTATCGCAAGGTGCCGCAGCACCATGAGCAACCGGATATCCCGGCTATTGCGGTAGTGGCTCCAGGCGATGTGAAGGCATAGCGATGGAATGGCAATCGTTGATTGGATATTTGGCGGCCAGCCTGACGACGCTCTCTTTCTTGCCGCAAGCCATTAAGGTTATTACCACCCGCAATACGCAAGGTATCTCCGGTTTGATGTATGTGATGTTTGTGTGCGGGCTGGTTTTGTGGCTGATTTACGGATTATTGATTGAAGATACTGCCGTCAGCATGGCGAACTTTCTGACACTGTTGTTCGCCTTGCCGATTCTGGTTATCAAGTATCGTAGTAGGTAGCGTAGATTGCCGGAGAAGCGTTAGCGCTCTCCGGCCGTTTTTAACTGCCGATTGTGCCAGCCCGCCAACGCGAGGACCGTTGTTAACGCACCGAGCAGGGCGCAGAACATGTCCGACTGGGTATCCCACGGGTCACCCTGCGTGCCAAGGAAGTCATCCGCACCTTGTCCCATTGCCAGCGCCGCCCACCATTCGATCAGTTCATACATTGCGCTAATCGCCAGCGCTACGCAGCAGACCAGAAATGACAGCATCTTACGACCACGGACAATATTGCCGCGCACTAAAATCTCTCTTGCCGTCAGGGCTGGTACCAGCCCCTGGAAGAAATGGCCCAGCTTGTCATAGGGGTTACGGCTGAGATCCAGCCATTCCTGAACCTGAAAACCAATGGGAACTTTGGCGTAGGTATACATCCCACCTACCATCAGAATGATGGCGTGCAAGAAAATCAACGTATAAAGCAGCGGCGTCAATGGGTACTGCTTCATGGTAGCCAGCAACAGCGGGACGACAATAATGACTGGCGTGACTTCCATCAGCCAGGTGATTTTCTCAGAGGCAGAGATACCGGTGTAGATAAGAATCAGCGCCAGGATCAATGCGCCAGTGCGCAAGATTGTGGGGTTCAGAGTGCGGAGCATTGCGAATTCACACGTAATGGAAAAGGTCACTATTCCCTGTGAACGGCAAAAATTCAATACCAGTAAATGGGGGGGATAAAGTTGGCCCGGGGGGATCGCTGGACTGACGCCAAAAATTTAGTGCCAGTCCAGTGCCGGGCCGAATGGGTTACTTCGCGCAGTTAGCGCATTGTTTGCTGACGATTTGCTGGAAGAAATCGTTGCCTTTGTCATCGACCAGGATGAAAGCCGGGAAATCTTCTACTTCGATTTTCCAGATAGCTTCCATTCCCAGCTCCGGGTATTCCACGCATTCCAGATGCTTAATGCTCTGCTGCGCCAGTACCGCTGCCGGTCCACCGATGCTGCCCAAGTAGAAGCCGCCGTGTTTGTGGCAGGCGTCAGTCACCTGCTGGCTACGGTTACCTTTTGCCAGCATGATCATGCTGCCGCCGTGAGACTGCAACAGGTCAACGTAGGAGTCCATACGACCCGCGGTGGTTGGACCTAAAGAACCGGACGGGTAGCCTGCAGGCGTTTTGGCCGGACCCGCGTAGTAGATCGGATGATCTTTCACGTACTGCGGCAGACCTTCGCCGGACTCAATACGTTCTTTTAACTTCGCGTGGGCAATGTCACGACCAACAATGATAGTACCGCTCAGTGACAGACGAGTAGAAACCGGGTACTGAGAGAGCTGGGCGAGGATCTCTTTCATTGGGCGGTTAAGGTCAACTTTAACCACTTCGCCTTCGCCCGCCTGGCGCAGAGATTCTGGAATGTACTGACCTGGGTTATGTTCCAGTTTTTCAATCCAGATCCCTTCGCGGTTGATCTTGGCCTTGATGTTACGGTCTGCGGAGCAAGAAACGCCCATACCAACCGGGCAGGACGCGCCGTGGCGAGGCAGGCGGATCACGCGGATATCGTGTGCGAAGTATTTTCCGCCAAACTGAGCGCCAAGGCCGAGTTTTTGCGCTTCTTCCAGTAGTTCCTGTTCCAGTTGCAGATCGCGGAACGCCTGGCCGTGAGCATTGCCTTCAGTCGGCAGCGCGTCATAGTAGTGTGTGCTGGCCAGCTTCACCGTTTTAAGGGTGCTTTCCGCTGACGTGCCGCCAATGACGAATGCGATGTGGTACGGCGGGCAAGCTGCGGTACCCAGCGTACGCATTTTCTCAACCAGGAAGTTTTTCAGTTTGCCGGGAGTCAGCAGCGCTTTGGTTTCCTGATACAGATAGGTTTTGTTGGCTGAGCCGCCGCCTTTGGCCACGCACAGGAATTTGTATTCGTCACCGTCCACGCTGTACAGATCGATCTGTGCGGGCAGGTTGGTGCCGGTATTCACTTCTTTGTACATATCCAGCGCCGCGTTTTGCGAGTAGCGCAGGTTATCTTCGATATAGGTATTAAATACGCCTTTGGAGAGCGCCGCTTCATCGCCGCCGCCGGTCCAAACACGCTGACCTTTTTTACCCATGATGATTGCCGTACCGGTGTCCTGGCAGGTTGGCAA
This sequence comes from Citrobacter sp. Cpo221, assembly GCF_030332345.1. Taxonomy (NCBI): domain Bacteria; kingdom Pseudomonadati; phylum Pseudomonadota; class Gammaproteobacteria; order Enterobacterales; family Enterobacteriaceae; genus Citrobacter; species Citrobacter sp. Cpo221. The sequence continues at coordinate 5,173 of NZ_JAOWIA010000055.1, read as the reverse complement.
CACGCCTTTGGCGGCGATTTCGGAGTTTCTCAGGAACTGCAGTGCCACGTACTTATCGTTTTCGCTGGCTTCGGGATCATGGAGAATTGAGGCGACTTGCTGTTGGTGTTCTGGGCGGAGCATGAAGGAGGCATCGTGGAAGGCTTGCTGGGCCAGTAGCGTAAGTGCTTCAGGGGCTACTTTCAGGATTGTTTCGCCTTCAAACTCGCCGACGCTGACGTGTTCGGATGTCAGCAGGTAGTACTCAGTTTTGTCTTCCCCCAGTGGGAAAGCCGCCTGGTAAGTGAATTCAACTTTTGACATTTGCTTCCAGCCTTTTCATTTTTCTCAGGAATTTTAAAATTCTCTGTGTCTTCATGGTGGCGTGCCGTACCAACGTGGACGGCACGCGAACTGTGATTACAGGAAACCGTACATTGCGGCGAAGATCCAACCAAAGACACAGGATACGCTTACGCCGATCAAGCCAGGCAGAATGAAGCTGTGGTTGATAACGAAGCGGCCGATGTGGGTGGTGCCGGAACGGTCAAACTGGATAGCAGCCAGATCGCTCGGGTAGGTCGGTAGAATGTAGTAACCGTAACATGCCGGAGCAGAAGCCACGATGTACGCGGGATCAACTCCGATTGCCAGCGCGACCGGAACAATCGCTGCCAGCGCCGCTGCCTGGGAGTTTACAAATTTGGATACCAGCAGCAGAACAATTGCATAGGCCCACGGATACTCTTTCACCATATTGCCCAGCACACCTTCGATTTCTGTCATGTGCGCGCCGAACATTGTTTCGGCCATCCAGGCAATACCGTACACCGCCACAATCGCGATCATACCGGAACGGAAGACTTCGTTTTTAGATATTGAAGCGGGATTGGTCTTCGTCAGGATAATAATCAGCGCACCGGTCAGCAGCATGAACATCTGGATAACCAGCACCATTGACAGCGGTTTGCCGCTAAAGGTAGGACGCAGCTCAGAGAACGCGCCAAGCACGGCAACAACGGCGATAGCGGCCAGGAAGATCCACATGGCCAGCCAGTTGCTTTTCGGCAGCTTTTTGTCTAACAGCGTGGCGGTATCGCCATACACATAGTTGTGGTTTTCAGGTACGGAAATGAACTTCTGGAACTCTTCATCTTTATCCAGATCCTTACCACGGAACCAGCTGAAGATACCGATCGCCAGGATACCCAACAGGGTAGACGGGATGGTGATGCTGAGCAGGTCGAGGAATTCGAGATGCTTGCCTTCAAACGTTACGTTACCCAGCATTGCCACCAGTGACACAACGGCTACAGAAACCGGGCTGGCGATAATCCCCATCTGCGCGCCGATAGAACTCGCCGCCATCGGACGTTCCGGGCGAATATTGTTCTTAATGGCAACGTCATAAATGATTGGCAGGATGGTGTATACCACGTGCCCTGTACCGCAGAGAATCGTCAGGGTGCAGGTAACGAAAGGTGCGACGATGGAAACGTATTTTGGGTTACGGCGCAGCAGCTTTTCAGCGATTTGCAGCATAACGTCAAGGCCGCCGGAGGCTTGCAAGGTTGCCGATGCGGCCACCACGGCAATAATAACCAACATTACATCTACAGGTGGTTTACCCGGCTGGAGATGGAAAACGAAAACCAGAATGACCAGGCCGATACCGCCTAATAAACCCAGCGCGATACCGCCCTTTCTGGCACCATAAAACAAACATATTAATATTATGAGAAGTTGTATACTAAATAACATTTTATTTACCCTCGCGAAAAACCCAGTCAATTTTTGAAAAATGGATCTGTGCCACATTCTTTTTTGCCAGAATAAGCATCAAAAAATGGTTAGTATTCGATATATCCGTATTTGCGATTAATGTTCAAATGTCTTGCTAGAATGTTTTTTTAAAGTTATGGCGATATTTGGTTTTTTCTGTGGCTTTGATCAGAGGAGAGAATCCTCAGGCGATGGGAAGCAGAGCTGAACATGGAAAGCTGCGGTTGACGCTGTAATTTATCTGTTTTGCGTTTTCCGCTATTACGTGAACCACCGACAGAATGGGTGAGTAGATTATTTATGTGATCACGGTCACGCCATCTCATAATGTGATGAGGTCGGCGTGCGGATACTTTTATTTGCTCACAAAAATGTACGGTGTCCATGGTACGTAGCATGGTCTCCATTGCTACCAGTCTAGATTTTGTATGTCTGGTTAATTTCAGACTAATCCTTTATGGGTAAAAATACACACTCTGCGAGTTAGATAATACTTAATTAACTTTTGTTAGCGATTTTGAAATTAAAAACAGTGTGATGTTTGTCAATATTAGAATAATGCATTTAACATGTCGGATACAAATATATTTGATCTAACGCAAATTTATAATTTTACAGTTCCAGCTGGTGAAATTGGGATTTTTCATTATTTTAATAATTGTTACTTTCAAATAACAAATAATCCCAAGTGTATTTATTGGCAATATTGTTTAAGCAATGAGTAGTGTTCAGCCTGCACGCGATAACGATAAACAGGTCTGCCGGTCACGCCATAATGGATGCTGGTAAATAAGATGTGACAATTGACGAGCCAGATAAGGTATTTACGGCAAGAGACGCGCGAGATATTGACCTCGTTGGCCAGCTCATCTGTGGAGAACTCTTGATCCTGGTGCTCATCAATCCACTGACACAGCGTGCGTAACGTTTGTGGCGTTAACCCTTTGGGTAAGCGCCGTGCTTCCTGTTCATTGGAAGAGTTGCCGTGAATCAGCTGGTCAAGCTCAGACTGTTCATAATACTGATGCTTGTCCATCTCATTTTTCTTGTGCAGCCAGCCGGTGAGCGCCTCTTCAAACCGGGAAGCCTGGAAAGGTTTGATCAGGTAGTCAACAACACCGTAGTGAAGTGAATCTTTGATGGTGGTGGCATCAGCGGCGGAAGAGATGACGATGACATCACACTTGCAACCTTCGCTGTGCAGAACCGGTAGCAGGTCCAGACCGTTTTCTTTTTGCATATAAATATCTAGCAAAATCAGATCAATATGATGACCGCTATGAAAGATTATCTCTTTTGCTTTCTCCAGCGTGGAGGCTGTGCCGCAGCAGTGAAAACCGGAGAGTTGCGCGACATAACGGCGGTTTAATTCCGCTACCATTGCATCGTCATCGACAATTAAGACATTGATCATCTGCTGGCCCTCTCACCATTCCACGGTAACTGTACAAAAAATTGGGTGAAGATCCCAGGTTCAGACTCGACGGAAATATTACCGCCAACGTTTTCAACCTGTTGTTTAACAAGCGCTAAACCAACGCCCCGTTCGGTTCCTTTTGACGAAACGCCCTTCTCAAAGATATGCTCAATGTTTTCGGGGGCAATCCCCGGACCATCGTCATTCACTTCGCAATGCAACCAGCCGTGTCGATAATGCAAGGATACGCTGATCTCACCACCAGGTTCTTGACCTAGCGCTTCCAGGGCGTTTTCAATCAGATTCCCCAGAACGGTAATCAGCACCGCCACCTGATCTTCGTTGCTATTTTCCGGTAACTGGCTTTCATTGCTAATGACCAGACTATGGCCTAAATCAGATGTGCGATTAATCTTACTGAGTAAAAATCCTGCGATCACCGGTGATTTTATTTTTCCTAACAGCGAGCCAATTTCTTCCTGATAATTGTTTGCTGTCTTCAGGATGTAATTTTCAAGCTGCTTATAACTTTTCAGATGCAATAATCCCAGAATCACGTGCAATTTATTCATGAATTCGTGGGATCGTTCACGAAGTGCGTCGGCATAGTTGACCATACCATCCAGACGTTGCATTAGTTTTCGGACTTCAGTCTTATCTCTGAAGGTTGAAATGGCACCGATGATTTTACCGTTGCTGAGTACCGGGACCGTGTTAATTAAGAGTAGCCGATCCTTCACCATGATCTCTTCATCGCGGCGCGGCGTTCCGTCATGTAGTACCTGTGAAAAATCGACCACCTGTGACCACGCATGGCTGAGTGTGGAGAGCTGGGCATCATCTTGTGATTTGTGATAATCCAGCAGCTCCTGCGCCGCTTGGTTAATCAGCGTCACCTCACCGCATTCGTCAACGGCAATGACACCTTCCTTTATAGAGTGCAGCATCGCCTGGCGTTGTTCGAACAGATTGGAGATTTCATAAGGCTCCAGACCAAACAGAATGCGCTTGAGAACTTTGACAAATACCCATGTACCGAGCAGTCCAACCAGCACGCCAAATAAGATGGACCAGATGATGCTGCCGCGGCTGTTATTGATCTGCTCAGTCACCCGGCTTAGCTCAAGGCCGATCGACACGACGCCAATCTGCCGGTGATGTTCGTCATAGATAGGAGTAAATACACGTAGAGCTTTAGCCAGGAATCCGCGATTAATGGCGACATTCTCTTTACCCTGCAGGGCCAGCAATATGTCATCGCCTTTAAATGGCTGACCGATTCTCTGCGCTTCGGGATGGGAGTAACGAATGCTTTGCATATCAGTGACGACGATGAACAAAAAGTCGTTGCTCTTATTCACCGCCTGGGCAATCGCCTGAATGCCGCTTTCCTCGGGCTTTTTCATTAGTCCCTGGCGGATCTCCGGAGAGTTGGCTAGCGTTCGCGCGACCGCAAGCGCTTTACTCGCTAATGCATCGCGCGTCATGTTGCTGATCTGCGAGAAATAAATCAGATGAACGACAAGCAGCACGGAGAAGAGTACTGCACTAACCATGAGGATCACGGTGGTGCCAAGCTTCATCGGGCGTTTACGTATAGCAGTACGTTGCAGGGAGTATCTCATCACGGTCCTGAAATCACGGTTTGTACGGGTATTATTGCCTGATGGGGTGCGTAATTCAAAGGTGGTAGGGATTATGGCGCTTAAGTTGTCAGTCCTTCTTCTTTATATAGCGTAGAGTGAATTTCTTTCTATATAGAGGTTTTCATACCGATTCTCTCCCTTTTTAGGGACGCTTACAGATAATTTCCTTACGATTGTGGATAACTCTGTGCGTAAATGGGTATAAGGCGGGGTTTTGCTGTGGAATGCAGCAGTCAGTCATTTTTCTGTCATTTAAGGGTTGCGGGCCGCAGGAAACTCCCTATAATGCGCCTCCATCGACACGGCGGATGTGAATCACTTCACACAAACAACCGGTTCGGTTGAAGAG
>NZ_JAOWIA010000054.1:0-54251 GCF_030332345.1 Citrobacter sp. Cpo221 | reverse complement strand
TAAAATCGGTCGCTTTTTCAATAATCGCGACCAGGAAGGAAAACCGGCATAGTCCTGACTCAGCCATCATTGCCAGCTGTTGGATTCGCGTTTTCTTTCGTTCATCGCTGCCATAAAAAACAGATTCCCGCTCCTTCAGTACTCCAATGGTACAAATATCCATCTGCACTACCGGACGTAAGTCCAACGGTGGAACAAGAACATTTCCTTGGGTCTGGGTCATCATTAAATCCATTTTTGGAAAGTTACTGAAATTGGTCTGTCAACAGCAGGGAATACTGAATACCGCGTGGTAATTCGATAACAACGGGTTTCCCGTATGTCAGCTCCACGGTTCTTTTTGGTACATTGAAGGTCTTAATGGAATCACCGACCAGCTGGGCGTTGTTATATCGTTGGTGATCGTAATAATCAATCTGACCACTGATTTCGACTGTTCGGCTGTCGGCGTCCGGGGTTACGTTGATGTACATTTTCGCCGCAGCAAATTTCCGGTCCAGGTCATCTCTATATGCTTTGCCTGGCAACGGTTGCATTGGGTAAAGATTTAGATGACTTATGTTTTTCTGAGGGAGAAGACGGTCAGCCTCTAGGCTGATTGTCGTCGGGCCGGATACCAGAGATTGCATCTGCGTATTAAGATATAGCTTTTTAGCTTGCTGAGAGCTGCACCCCATCATCAACATACACGTTGCCGCAACCCCAATAATTTTTTTCATTACGTTTTCCTTTTAAAAGGGGAAGTAAATTTCTCCTGTACATCAATGTCTATCGGCATCGATATCGGGATGTTTAGGTGTTATGCCCGTAAGGCATGGAGGCGACAATTATTGTTGACCATATCTCGGTGGGTCAGGGGCGCCGTCGCCCGACATAGCCGGCTCCTGTACCGGCACACCAACCAGGTCCGCGCCGAAATGAAACGTCCTTCGGTGTTACCGGACACCGCGATCAGCGAGTCTGTCGAAAAAGTCATCGTGACCGTCTACAGTCCGCAGGACTACGCGGCTGAAGCCTAGAGAGTTCAAAGACGGTGTCCGCTCACCGAAGTCCAGGTTCGCTTTTCCAGGGCTGGAAAAGCGTCTGTTCATCCCGGATCAGCCTTATCGGAAAGTGATGATCTCCAACAGTGGTGAATGGGATATGGGATTCGTGTTCCAGGAGGGGGTCTGCGAGCTGCACCTGTACTCCAATGGCATCCCGGAAGATGAAAACTCGGTTCCGCTCAAAAAGGTGGTTTCAGAACTGATCTGCAGCATCGAGAGCTACCTGTAACCCTTCCGCTGCTGACCGCTATGCCACAAAGCTTCCAGGAACGTTTCCTAGCGCTGGCGAAAGCCGTGGCCGGGACTCCTGATGCCCTTCGCTCGGATCGGTATGAAGAAGATACCGGCCAGTTGCTGACTGAGATGCTGGCCGGATTCGGGTTCACGCCGGATCAGGCTTCTCGCCTCACCCGCCTTATCCACTGGCCGCTGTTGAGTCAGGAAGAATATGCCCTCAGTAACGGTAGCGGGGAGTTGCCAGGGGCATAATATGGGGTCAGTTTGGATATCGAAAATTATTGTACGTTAAGGTTAATTTTTGTTCAGCCCATCATCAATGGTGCGCTTGTGCCTCAGCTCCGTAAAGCAGCCGTCTGCCAGATACAGAACCCGGTCTGCAGAGGCTATGGTTTCCGGGCGATGGGCTATCAGCAGGACAGGAAGCCCCAGCTGACGTAGTGTCTGGCTTATCTGAATTTCACTTTCAACATCAAGATGGCTGGTCGCTTCATCCAGTAATAAAAATCCCGGTTTCTTGTACAAAGCCCTGGCCAGCAGAATGCGTTGTTTTTGCCCTCCGGAAAGCCCTCCACCGGTTTCACCAATCAGCGTCTGATACCCCATCGGCATAGACATGATATCGCTGTCGATAAGTGCCAGTCTGGCGCACTGGATCATTCGTTCATGATTGCGGTCTCCACTGAAAAAAATGATGTTATCTGCAATGGAGCCCCTGAAAAGATGGTCATCCTGCAGTACGGTACCGATTCGCTGACGTACCTGAAAATAATCCGGGTGGGTATGCGGTATGCCAAATGCCCTGATTGTTCCCTCATCCGGGATGTGGATCCCCAGGATAAGCTTCACCAGTGTCGATTTCCCGCATCCGGATTGACCGGTAATGGCCATCACCTCGCCAGGATGGAGTGTCAGCGACACCCCGCGGAGTATCGGTTTATTCCCTCCCTTGTGGCTGAAGGTTATATGCTCAAGGGATAAAGGAACACGGGCACCGTCGGCCACATCCCCCCGGAATACGGACGGGAAGACAGAAGTATCATTGTCTTCCTGAGCGGGTTGTTGCTGATAGTCTTCTGTCGGGGTCAGCACAATGTCAGCCAGGCGTTCGTTGTAGATATCAAGCATACGCCAGGAAAAATACTTATCGGTCAGGCTGCTGATACTGGATGAAAAACGCATCTGGTAGGACAAATAAGCAACCAGCATGCCGACGGTGAAGGTACCGTTCAGTACTTCCCCGGCACCTTTCCACAAAATAATCGCTGATACCACGCTGCCGGTCAGGGTGTGTGCAATGTCATAGCACATCAGCTGACGGCTCTGTCGCAGCTGCGTATTCCTGCGAACAATGTTGAGGTTCAGCCAGGCGGCCTCACGGTGCGCTGTCACGCCGTTAATTCTCAGGCTCAGAATACCGTTGAGGGTTTCAAGAAAATGCCCGGACTCCCTGGCACCTGCGTCCCAGGCATCTTCTGCCGACTGTCGAAGGGACGGATACCACAACGCCCTCAGCACACCGTAGATAATGGCTGCCAGTACGGCTATCAGCGTCATTTCCGGACTGTACAGCAGCATCATACAGAGCGCAGTTATCACGAGCAACACGTCCAGAATACCTTCCAGTACCTGCGTGGTCAGCGCCTCCTGGATGGTATCCACGGCCTCAAAACGGGCATTGATACTTCCCTTACTGCGCGCATCAAACCAGCCCAGCGGGAGACGCACCAGATGATGGAAAACCCGGGCTGTCCACTGCATGTTAAAATTGACGGACAGAGTTATACTGGCCCACTGGCGTGCCAGCGACAGCAGCATCTGGGTCATTGACAGCAGCAGCAGGGCAATGATTATAACGGTCAGGAGACTTCGATCGGCGGCAACCAGCACTTCATCAATTACCAGCTGGTTGAGAAGTGGACTACTCAGCGTCAGGATTTCCAGCGCCAGGGCAAAAATGATGATGCGCGACATCGCGGCCAGCAGCCCGGGTGTCCTGCCTGTCAGTTGGCGCAGGCGAATTTTTTTTCTTTCATCCCGGGCGGTAAAATCACTGGCCGGCGTCAACTCCAGCGCGACACCGGTGAAATGTTTTCCTGCATCCTGCAGGGAGAGCGTTATCTTCCCTTTGTCCGGGTCGTGGATAACCAGCCTGCTCCCGCGAACTTTATAAAGCACGACGAAATGGTTCATGTTCCAGTGGAGAATGCACGGGAGAGAAAGGGATTTCAGGTCTTCCGGCTCCAGCCGGACGGCCCGGGAGGACAACCGGATACCGGCTGCACACTCTATCAGCCTCTGCAGGGTCATCCCCTGTGTGCTGATACTGAAACGTTCGCGCAGGGTGGGTAAATCTGTCTGCAGACCATGCCAGCAGGCCATCATGACCAGACATGCCAGACCACATTCCGCAGACTCTGTCTGCCGGATGAGGGGGAGCTGTTTTCTCCCGGTCCATTTAAGGGTATCCATTACAGTTTTCCTTTCAGGCTCCAGAGTGGCTCGGTCAGCCACTCCCACAAATGGCGGGTATCCAGGCTGACATCCCCCTCAAGGGTCATGCCGGGGCGCAGGGGTTCCTGTTTTCCATAAGCCAGAATGAAGGTATTCTCAGGTTCGACGATGACGCGGTAGTGCCCTTCATTCTCTTTCCAGGTCACAGGGGATACGGAGAGTAAATCCGAAGGGGTCAGCGTTGTACGGCTTATCTCTCGGATAGTCCCGTACTGAACGCCAAACTTCTGATAGGGGAATGCGGCGAACCGAAGTGCAACACGCTGCCCCGGCTGAATAAAACCGGCATTCTGACTGGTGGCATAGAGTTCTATCTGCAGACGAGCATTGTCGGGAACCAGAGTCATGACCGGTTCAGATGCCCTGACAGACTGTCCCTGTCTGATCAGCACGGCAGCAACGGTTCCGGATACCGGTGACGTCAGCGTAAAGTTCTCCTGTCCGGCCAGTTCGTCCTGCTGTTGCCTGATCCCCTGCAACTGCCTGTCCAGCTCAGCTTTACGGCTTTCCCCCTGAACGATGAGATGGTTAAGATCTTCTTCAGCAGCCTCCATTGCAGTGTGTAGTTGCAGAAGCCCCTGACGCTGATCCTCAACGTTTTGCAGTGACGTAGAAACGTCAATTTGCTTCTGCTGGTATTCGATATCTGATACGTAATGCGTTCCAGCCAGTTTTTTATAGCGCTCCATGACGGACACGGCCAGCGTGGCCTGATGCCCGGCAAGCGACAGGCGCAGCTCTGCACTTTTAATCTGTGGTTTCAGGGAGGCAATTCGCTGTAGTATGGCCTGCTGCTGCTGACTGTTGTCACGCAATTCCAGAGTCTGCTGGGAAGACAGCATGGCATACTGAGTCTTCAGGGACATGCTCATGGCTGCCAGTGTACCTGTGCCCTGCCCGTTGTAATGCTCGCCGCTGATATGGTAAACAGGCTCACCGGCAGCTACGTGCTGACCTTCTGAAACAGTCTGTCGGGTGACGTATCCGGCATATTGCGGTGTGATTTTCACCAGTCCTGATGAAGGCATCACTATACCTGTAAGATGAGCCTTGCGGGTATAACTACCATAATAAACGAATAATGAGACGCTCAGAAATATAAGTAATGTAGCAACGGCGCATACTGACATGCCAAATGACGCGGGTAAGACAATATCTCCGTACTCTGTATCACTGTTATGTTCTAATGCTTCCTCCCTGAATATACTCATGGTTATAAAATATTTTGAATATTTAATAATATAACAAAGGTATTCATGCCTGAATGTATTAACATAGGATAAAAAAGGGATCTGCTTTTAATTCTGACCCCTAATAACAGCATAGATACAACAAAAAGGACTGATTGATCCAGAACATTATAATACTGAAAGTGCATCAGAGAGAAAAACAAAGATGTTATCACACAGGGAATGATAATGTTTTCCTTGAAAATTGAACGCAGAAATCCAAAGGCACAGGCTCTGTATACGATCTCCTCATAGTAGGGTACGACCAGTGTCATCACTAAAACTGTTATCCAGTTTATCTGTGATGGTTCGTAATGATATAAATAGTCTCTGTAGCAGTAAACAGCTAACTGTATCAGAATAATTATAAGGAATGACAGGGCTGAAAATTTAACTGTAGCTGAGTCTGTTCTTATTTTTATTCTACACTCAGGAAATTCCTTTAGGTAAAATAAGTAAACAAGAGTTGAAATTAGAATCTCTGTAATGAACACAATGAAAAATGCAATATCCAGTCCAACATAACGCAGTGTAAAGGTTGGCGATAATGTTACAATAGTTGATATAATAACCACTGCAAGAAAAATAATAGCGCTGTATTTACTATATCTAAACTGGCTCGAACGTTCATCCATTACAAAACATCACTTTATGAAGGTTATTATTTTTGCTAAAACTATATCTGTAAATTTAGCAGTGGAAAACAAGGTGATCAATGTAATTACTATTTTTGAAAATTCCTCAGGCAACGAAAACCATGACAAATCAATAATGGAGGAACCACTTAATAGCGCAAAACCCAGTAATAAACTTAATATAAAAGACAATAATTTAATAAACACTGCAGTATCCTCCGTTGATACTTACTTATCGACTACAGGTACCACCGACGTTACTTCCTGAACAATTACTGGAACCAGCTCTGTTTCCGCCTCCGTTACCATTTCCTCCACCGGAGAGACACTGGCCGATAACTGCCCCACCAATAGTTCCTCTGGTCATTCCTACAGGACCACCTTTAATGGCACCACCAACCATTCCACTAAAGACAGCATTAGCACATTTAACTGTGCTCGGGTCACTGTAAATGTGTGTCGGTGCATTTCGTCCCAGTGAGTTACGGGCTCCGGTGTTACGACTACGACTTCCGCCTCCTTCATAATTACTGTTTGCGTTGCCACCACTGACTAATGCAATTTCATCAAAACTCAATTCTCTGATATTTGACATAAAAATCCCTCTTATAAATTTTAACATAAAGTGCTGTTTCACTATTACATGACCAAAATGTATGCACAAAGTGAATTTATGTAAATAAATGTAAATTTATTATCATGTGTTATTGAATGGAACTTGCATTATTTATTACTTATTGATTTAAAATCTAACTTATCTCGATGATATGCCTGGATTCGGCAAACCTGTGAAGTGCTGTAGCCTGTTGCTTCTGCCGTTTCACGGATGCTCAGTTTCTTGACCTCCCGGTAGTACAGAACTTTCTGATGTCGTTCCTGATCAGCCTGTTTGCCTCGATATTTCCCCAGTATATGGGCCCGTTCAATTCCCTGTTTTTGCCGCTGGCGGCGGCTCAGCCAGTCCTTATGCGACATCGCAGCCATCAGGTCGATAAGCATATTATTGATAGCTGTTATCACTGCGCAGGTGATTGGGTCAGTCTGTGAAGGGGCTTTATCAGACAGCGCCTGCCATGACGTGGGGACATCCAGGCTGACAATCCGCAGCTCATGTTGTTCTATCTGCTTTTTCAGCGTCATCCAGTCGCTGTTACTCAGACGGGTCAGGCGGTCTATCTGCTCGACCAGCAAAATATCACTGTGGTGACTGTCCATCAGTAAGCGTCCCAGTTCCGGGCGGTCAAGTTTTGTTCCGCTGATGTTCTCCCGGTAGTAACTGGCTATTTTATAGCCTCGTTCCTGAACGAACTGCTCCAGCATCTCTTTTGCCCGATCGGCGAACTGATCTTCCGTCGATGCCCTTAAATAAGCTCTGATGAACATTTTTTCACCGTGTTATCGCATTTAGGTTATTGCATTTAATCTATCGCATATAGGTTATTTCATTCATGATGTGCCGTCACGTTTTAGTTATAGCGTCAGGGTGTACCCTTATGCGATAAGCATTTTTGTTAAAAATACCGCACAGAATAATTTATGAAGGAAACTATATGGCAAGGAGGCAGATTCTTTCTCTGTCGGAAAGAGAATCATTACTGGCATTACCGGACGATGAGTTAACGCTGACACGAATGGCCTATTTCAGTGAACATGATCTGGCGCTTATCAGTGCTCACCGTAAACCCGCCAGCCGTTTTGGTTTTGCTGTCCTTCTTTGCTATCTGAAAAATGTCGGCTTTGCACCGGATAAAAAAATCCCACCCTCTGATATGCTGCTGAAGCATATCGCCAGCAGGCTAAAACTTACCGGGGATCTCTGGCCTGCTTACCTTTCCGGCAGGGAAACCACGCGACGCGAACATTTAACCGAACTGTACCGCTACCTTGGCGTAAAATCGTTCACCGGCAAAATACAGCAGGACTGTATTACACACCTGCTGCCGATGGCGACGCGCACCGATAAAGGTATTCTTCTGGCCGAAGAACTGCTGGTCTGGCTCCGGAAGAACAACGTGATAATCCCCGCGATTGATGTCGTGGAGCGTACCTGTGCGGAGGCCATGGCTGGCGGCGATGAAATCGTATTTCAGACCCTGAATGCCCCGTTAACTCCGGCTCACAGGGATGCCCTGGATCGTTTACTTGAGTCCTCAGATAATAAGTCTTCCAGACTGACATGGCTTCTGCAACCGCCGGGTAAAATCAATGGTAAGAACGTGCTGCAACACCTTGATCGGCTCAGTAGCATTGAATTGCTGGCATTACCTGAAGGTATAGATCGTACCATTCACCAGAACCGGTTGCTGAAACTGGCGCGGGAAGGCCGAAAGATGAGCAGCCGGGATTTGACCCGATTTTCAGCAGCCCGGCGTCATGCGATCCTGGTGTGCGTGCTGGAAGAAGCCAGAGCCACACTGACAGATGAAGTGATTGAGCTGCATGAACGCATGCTGAACAGCCTGTTCAGCAAAGCCAAAAGAACACAGGCTGAGCGCCTTCAGCAGACCGGAAAGCTGATCCAGTCAAAACTGAGGCAGTACATAGATATCGGCCAGGCACTGTTTGAAGCTCGTGATTCCGGTGGCGATCCATGGCTCGCAATAGAAAACATACTGCCATGGCCTGAATTTGTCGCCAGTCTGGAAGAAACGCGCCATCTCGCCAGAAAAAATAATTTTGATCCGCTGCATATTATTACTGAGAAATACAGCACATTACGGAAATATGCCCCGCGCATGTTGTCTGCTTTACAGTTAGTCGCCACCCCGGCAGCGCAACCTCTGGCTGATGCGCTGGTTGTGATCCAGGATATGTACCGGAAGCAGTCACGTAAAGTTCCGGCGACAGCGCCGCTTGAGTTTGTCCCTGAAAGCTGGCGCAAGGTGGTGATTACACCTGCGGGTATTGACCGGCAGTACTATGAATTTTGTGCGCTCAGCGAGCTTAAGGGGGCATTGCGCTCCGGAGACATCTGGGTTAAAGGCTCACGCCGCTACAAAAACTTTGATGATTACCTCATTCCCGAAAAGGACTTTGACAAACTCACACCGGCGCTGCCCCTGCCCGTATCAGCTGATAATCATGAGTACATTACCAGCCGTATGACTCTGCTTCAGTCCAGACTTGAAGAGGTCAATGCCATGGCAGCCCTTGGTGAACTGCCCGATGTGGAAATATCTGACAGGGGAGTAAAAGTCTCTCCGCTGGATAACTGCGTCCCGGTGCAGGTTTCACCGCTGGCAGAGCTGGTTTACAGCATGCTACCGCGCCCTAAAATCACGGAAATTCTCGATGAGGTAAACAGCTGGACGACGTTTACCCGACATTTTTCGCATATAAAAAACGACATTACCCGTCCCGATACCCGCCTGCTCCTCACCACCATCCTTGCGGATGGCATCAATCTTGGTCTGACCAAAATGGCGGAAGCCTGTCCCGGAAGCACCAAATCATCACTGGAAGATATCCAGGCATGGTACATCCGCGACGAAACCTATTCAGCCGCCCTCGCAGAGCTGGTAAACGCGCAGGGGAAAAGACCACTGGCGGCATTCTGGGGAGACGGGACAACGTCATCATCAGACGGACAAAATTTCAGAACAGGCAGCTCTGGCCGCTACGCAGGGCAGGTTAACCCGAAATACGGGCAGGAGCCTGGACGTCAGTTTTACACCCATATTTCGGATCAATACAGCCCGTTTTACACCTGCATAATCAGTCGGGTCAGGGATTCAACCCATGTTCTCGATGGCCTGCTATACCACGAAAGCGACCTGGAAATCAGAGAGCATTACACCGATACCGCAGGTTTCACCGATCATGTCTTTGCCCTGATGCATCTGCTGGGGTTTGCGTTCTGTCCGCGAATCAGGGATCTCCACGACAAAAAGCTGTTTATCAAAGGGAAAGCGGACCAGTACCCGGCGCTTCAGTCACTGATATCAACGACCAGCCTGAATCTGAAAGAGATCGAAATTCACTGGCGTGAAGTACTGCGTCTGGCGACCTCGATAAAGCAGGGAACCGTGACAGCATCTCTGATGCTGAAAAAACTAGCGAGCTACCCCAAGCAAAACGGACTTGCCAAAGCACTGAGAGAAATTGGGCGCATTGAGCGAACGCTATTTATGCTTGACTGGTTCCGCGATCCTGCATTGCGTCGGCGAGTACAGGCGGGGCTGAATAAAGGTGAGGCACGTAACGCACTGGCGCGGGCGGTATTTATGCACCGGCTGGGAGAAATCAGGGACAGAAAGCCTGAAAATCAGAGCTATCGCGCCAGTGGACTGACGCTTCTGACGGCTGCGATCTCGCTGTGGAATACTGTGTATATGGAAAGGGCGATCGATGCCCTGAAGCGTAAAGGACTAAAGATCAACGAACAACTGCTGTCGCATTTGTCGCCGTTAGGCTGGGAGCACATCAATCTGACAGGTGATTATATCTGGAAAAGCAACCGGATACCGGCTTCCGGTAAGTTTCGTCGGTTGAGACCAGCTAAAGTCGGAAGGTCAAAAAACAGCCTTAACGTACAATAATTTTCGATATCCAAACTGACCCCAATATTGATACGGTAACCGATCACTGACATTCCTTGTAAAATACTGAATAATATAAATTTACGCTAAATGTATTCCTTCCTGTGCCGATAATTAAAGGGTCAGGAGGGAAGGGTTATGAACGATTTTCATATTTTAAGTCTTTGTGTTCAGAATAAGGATGTGGCAGGCGCCATGCGTGTGCTGCGGGATAAATCAGAGTTTGCGGCACGCATAATTCTGGAAAAATTAAAGGTTCGCGTGACGTCACAGACAGGCAGGGCTTTCTGGCATCATGTTCAGGACTGGCTGCTGATGGCGTGCCGTCAGGAGAATACACCGAATGAGTCACACGGTTCCCAGCCTTCTTCGACCCCTTCAGACACTAGGGCAGATCAGTCCTGCTGCCCTGGATATGGTCAAAGTGCTGGCACTGATCGCCATGCTGGCCGACCACATCAACACCCTGTTCCTGACGCCCGGCAACCTGCTTTTGTATGCGGCTGGCCGGATGGCCTTCCCCCTGTTCACGCTTATCTGGGCGATGAACGTGCAGCGCACACCGGAACGGCTCCAGGTGAGGGCAAACCGTCTGTGGAGATGGGCCGTCATAACCCAGCCTGTATTCAGCCTGGCTTTTGCGCATCACCATCCGTGGTGGGCACTGAACATTCTTTTCGTGTTCGCAGGTGTCACGCAACTGCTTGCCCTACAGTACAGGTACGGAAAAAAAGGGCTGATGGCTGGCGTACTGCTGCTGGTCGTCCTGGTCTGGCCGCTGAGCCCGGCCAGTTATGGCCTGGCGGGTATGGTTCTGGCCACCGGCATGGTCATAGCAACGGGCGGGCAGACGTCTGCCGTGCAGCGCACGGGGGTTATCGTGTCCGGGCTGTCACTGTGCTGTCTGAACGGGGTATCACACCTGCTGAGTCTGCCGGCAGACACGCTGCTGTTCGCCACCCTCCCCACACTGGTTTTCCCCATTATGGCCATTTACCTGAGCATTCAGTTGTGCCCGGAGGGCTGCCCGCGCTTTATGCCCCGGCATTTTTTCTACATCGCCTATGCCGGCCATCTGCTGGTTCTGCTCATCCTGATGCAACTCTGGTGAGAGAGCCACCGTTTACGGGGCGTCAGCGTGGCCCCGGAATTCTGCGTCCCTGCTCCAGCAAATCAATGGCCAGTTGCAGATAAAGCACCTGGTCCGGCGCCCATTTGCCGGTTTCGGCAATCTCATTTCGCAGCACAGTGACGATATTTCCACTGGTGGAATCGTGTCCTGTCTCCACAAGTGAAAAAACGATGCTGCCCACGACCTGGCACATTTCTTCATGCTGGCGCAGGAACGCTTCTGTGAATAGTCCATCCTGTTTTCTCCACTGCGAATCTGTTCAAAATTACGGCGCATGCTCTTTATGCCGCGTAGCGGCATGGAGACGCCAGCAGAAGTCACACTGAGAGCAGTCGGTGGGAGGCGTCGTGACCGGCGCAGCCGTTACGGATTGATAGTTTCTGCCTTGCCCACCCCATTCCCTGCAAAGCCAAATCCACTAAAAGCTACTCCGGTTGATGATTTGCGCCGTCGGAGTGGTCACGACAAGGCATGGCCGAAGTCGGGGCGTATCTCCGCGTTAGCGGGCCGTTAGGGCCGCTTACGGGCGTGTACGGAAAACTGTCAGCAGCACCACCCACAGCGACACTGAATTCTAGTTACAACATCCCTTACAAAGCGGGGGTGTTCCGGCCCTTTGGGCCGGGGCGGCGTCGGTTTGGCAGGGGTAAGGGGTGTGCACTGGGGTGGCTTTTTGCGCCACCGGGGCCCGGCGCTTGGCGACGGGAGGTACTTTTGTCTTTTTTCTGAGCGCGCGGCCGGGGGCCGCTGCATGCGAAGGCATTACCGGTTTTCCCCGTTATCCACAGAAGTCATGCAGTGAACAGGAGGTCTCTTTTATGAATATAAGTAAAGGGTGAAACCCTGAATATTTTGCAGGTATGTGGATGTCAGTTGCAGGTAACTGCTTTTCCCTGTTTGCGGGTATTTGTGGATAAACGGGACGGTATGACATCCCCGCCGGGATATCGTGCAGGCTGTCGCAGAAAAAGGGAGGCATTCACGGGGCAGGTGTTCATAAAACAGGCAGGGATAATGTCGGGACGTGAGAAGGCCTCCGCCGTCAGGCGGATAAACCAGAAAAGGGGTCAGTGCGGCGGGGAAGCGCCCGGAATGGCCAGGTCGACCAGTTCCAGCTGGTACAGCTGTGACCAGACCATTTTCTCAAACTGGCGGGGCGTCAGGTGCTGCGTCCGGCCCTTCAGACTGCGCCAGAGCTGCTCTGACACCTGGCGCTTGCGTTCATCAAAAGGCAGGTCAGACAGTTTCTGACGCATTTTACCTTCGATGGCCCGGGTCCGGCGGCTGAGAAGGGTCTGATGCCGGCAGCGTTCGTACCAGCGGCGACGGGCGGCTTTCAGGGACAGGGTTTCGCCGGGCTTCAGCTGGCCATCGTCGATGGCCTGAAGACGCATCTCCTGCTCCGCGCGCAGCCTGTCCATGTTCACCCCGGTCAGCTGCCAGCCTGCGTCAGTGATAATGACGTGTTTCGGAAAACGGCAGCCGTTCACGCAGTCCCATTCCGCCGGCGGGCATTCGACCACCCCAAAGCGCTCCAGTTCGTGGATCAGGCGCGAAACGCGTGACGTTGTCACAGCCTGCTCCGCAATGATGTGGTCATCCGCATCCCGCGGGCTGAGCGCGGCCGCCAGGGCGGAGACATTGATGGTCACCACACTGGTGGCCAGATCGACTTTGTTGATGAACAGGATGAACAGCGCATCCAGCAGCTGCCGGCGCTCCGGACGGAATGCCCGCCGGCGGCCGGCAGTATTACGCAGGAACACAAAGACGGGATCGGCAGAAACCCGGCGGCGCACCACCCACTGACCGGTGGTTTTATCCCGGCTCATCAGGTTACGCAGAGCACGACCGTGCTCCCGGCTTAAGGGTTTGTAGTGCGACGGCCGGATATAGACCGGGGCCGGGCATTTACAGGCCGTGGAATGAAGGCCACGGGCACGCCTGTCGGCGCGGGGGATCAGTATTTCATTCACGCCGGCCTGTTCTTATGGCGGCCGGGTGTTGTTTTCTATGGTGCATGCGTTATAATCCTTCACAGGCCACGCGCCTGCTTTTGGACCCCCTGATATCTGATGATTCCGCCAAGTTTCGTACAGATTTCGGGGGGTTTGTGCATTCAGGCTCCGGGAACTCCCCGTCACCTGCTCCTGAGCGTCTTTCCGGACACGCTCCCGTCCATGTTCCTGCTTCCGGAAGTCCGCATTTCTTCCGAAAAACGTTCTGCCACCTGCCAGCCTCACCACAAAGCCGCCCACATAAACTGGGGTCAGGTCACAAAACTAAACTGAATCAACAGACTGCCCCACCACAAGACACCTGAAGACGCTGACATTCTACCTTCTCACACCTGAATTTGCCATACGAAATGATCCCGGATCATGGTGGGATACCGCAGGATCGACAGCAAAGAAAAGGGACAGACGGGAAAGAGAAAACATCGCAGCGCCCGCCGCAGGGTCAGACCTCTGGTCTGACTGAGGAAGCGCCAGGGCGCAAAGGCCGGCCCGGGCAGGAACGCACCGGGGCCACCTGACAGCAATTTCTGGCGGGAAAAGGCTGTCAGTCCCATTACCGGTACGTGACCGGGGCGGTCACTGACTCAGCTGCGCGGGCAGCCGCCGGTACTCTGTAAGGCAAGAAATTCAGCGGTCATTGTCTGCAGCGCCTGACTGTCACGGTTTCTCAGCAGCGGAATACCGGCCTGGCGCATGACCTCATTCAGCAGGATATCGCGCCGGCGACGGCTTTTTTTCAGGTGCGAGGCATCATCCAGCTCCAGCGCGGCCACAATCCGGAATGACAGCCGGTCCACGATGACCACATCACAGTGCCACCTGGACACCAGGCTGAACAGTTTCCACCACGCCCGGCTGCGCGCCCTGACGCGGGGGGCTATCTGCACAATATCGGCCACCCGCACCTGCGGACACAGATACCAGCGATTCATGTCCACGGTGCGGAACAGTCCCTGCATAAAATTCACTTCCCGGTCCGTCATCAGGTGTGCCTGACGCGCCAGGAATACGCCGCCGGCGATGAGATGCTCTGTTTCTCCCGGCCGGATGCCCGCCTCCCTCAGTGTTCTGATGAACGGAGACTGAGGGCTGTTCGCTTTTATCACGCGGAAAAATAGCGCCAGCATGACCATCAGCGGGAGGATAAACCACAGAATGGTTGTATTCACGGGTGCTCTCCTTCGCCGGCGGATGTGGTGTTCCCGGGCACGGTCCGCAGCTCCGGGTGGTCAGCAGGGACGCTCAGGGAGAACCCGGCGGAGAACAGCCAGCCGTCCAGCGTGACCCGGTTTTCAGGTTCGTCAGGCGCACACAGCGTAATGCTTTGCGCTGTAACGTCTGTGATTTCAAAGTTTTCCTCCGAAAGAATGCGGATAAGGTCATCACGTGAACGGATAATGCCCTGCCCCACCAGGTTTCTTAGCGCTCTTTTTAAAATTGCGCAGGCTTCTTCGTTTTCTTTCTGACTGTCTCGGTTGTCTTCTGACATGCTCTTTCCTTATCTGACCGGACCGTTGTGCCCCCGGGCGACACGGTCCCTGGCCTGTGTCATGCGGCCGGCTGGCCGCGCCTGATGATTACGGTTTCGGATTACCCGCGGCGGTATTAATTGCCCTCTGCAGGGTATCTGCGCGGGTAAGTCCGGGGATGACGGTCACCCTGCCGGCACGGGCCCCGGCAGAAGGAAGTACCACCAGGGCAGGCGTCCCGCTGAAGCCCAGTTGCTGCGCCAGCGTCTGAATTCCGTCCAGCGTGCCCTGTACATCAGCCGCCTGCCCGGCGTCGAAATTCACGGCGGTTGCCGCCGCACGGATATCGTCATCCGTCAGCCGGCCCTCGTTATGGCCGGTGGCATACAGTGTGTTGTGATAGTGAAGCCAGGCATCAGCCCCTTTCTGCAACCATATCTGCAGCCCGGTTTTCGCTGCACGCCCGGATTCCGGCCAGCGCGTCTCAAATATCGGGAGTGGCTTGAACACAAAACGCACGTCCGGGTTGGCCGCCATGACTTTCTGGAGCACCGGAGCCAGTCGGGCACAGTAGATACACTGGTAATCGAAGAATTCGACGACCGTCACCTGCGCATCAGCGGGACCATACGACGGGGTGCCTTTATCATCCAGCAGTGCCCCCTGATGCTCAGCGACAGCCGCCGTCATGGCCTGCATCTGCCTTTCCTGCTGCTGTTCCTGCAGTTTCTGGCTGACGTTAACCAGTACCTCCGGATGGGCGACGAGGTAGTCTGCGGCCACTTCGCCAATTCTGGCCTCCTGCGCCGGTGTGAACACCGGCTGAGGGGTTGCTGCGCGTGCTGTCGGACCAGAAATGATGAATGTTGTAACTATTAGTGAGGCTAAAACTGTTCTGCTTGTGCTTTTCATTTGCATATGCCTGATTTCATTGTGGTAGAGGCTGGATTAACGTTCTTTCTGGATGGTACGGCTGAGGGTCTGTTCTTCGTGTTCCGGCATCCGGCCACGTTCCTGCGTGTCTGTCTGCCGTGCTATATCCCGCTCATTACGGGCAAGTTCAGTCACCTGACGGGAGACACCGGAAACCTCAGCAACGCGTCCCGCATCGTGCTCCTTATCGGTACGTCGTATTCTTGCGAAATCACTGTCAGAGTTTCCCTCTCCGCCCGCAATCCTTCTGAGTGTATTCTGGTCCGGTTCAGGCTCACCCTGTTGCCCCTGCATATCGTTAAAAGAGGCTCTGACATTCAATTCCTCTTCGGCGGGGAAAACAATCCTGCCAGGTATCTGTTCCGCTGTTTCGCTGCCTGCTTTTGCTGCGCTGATGGCCAGATTTTCTTCTGCGTGACGACGCTCTGCTTCCTGTTCTTTTACCGTACTGATGTCCACCGGGGGGCTCTCTTCATTCCGTAAATTGTCCGTCCCGGGCAGGGCAATTTCGCTGTCTCTCTGGCTGATGATTTGCACTCTGCTTTCTTCGACCTCCCGACGCTCGCCACCACTGATTTTGAGCAACTGAGCCGCCACGGATTCATCCCCGGTCTGCCACACCACACCGTCCTGCGGATGAGTACGGACAGCGTCGAGCGCGGCGGCCAGTTCACCGACCACACGGGTGTGACCCGACCGGCTTCGCTGCAGCAGCGCCCCGCGCCCCCGCTCACTCATCACCATCCGGGTGTCACCCTGCGTCAGTCTCCCCTCCGGGCTGGCAACCAGTGAGACCAGTGCCAGACCGGCACCTTTACCGTTGTTGTCGTAAACAGGCAGGGCCAGTGCGGGCTCCGGGAAGCGTCGCGTCGCCGGGATAATTTTCGCCGTCAGCGACGTCTCCTGCATTCCCTGATGCCGCAGCCAGGCCCGCCCGATGGCGGTCTTACTGACGGGCTGCCCCATTGACCAGATGGCTTTCGCCTGTTTACGCTGCGTCTCCGGGGCCAGCGCATCATGGGCCGTTTTGATATCACGTTCCGGGGTTTTCACCGCCCGGACCCAGTCCGCTTTCCCGTCGGTATAAATCTGCACATGCTCCTTCACTCGCGATGCGGAAATATAGAAGGCCCGACGAGTGGCCAGCATCTTACGCCCGGCGTCCGTACCCTCAAGTGAAATAACGTAATCCGTGCTCGCCCCCTGTGCGCCGTAGCCCGTCACCGCCCAGCCATAGTCGATATGCTGCTGAGCACGGACCGCCTTCGGGTTAATGATGATGCGGCCTTTTTCTGACGTCAGGCGGATATCCCCTGATTCGCTGACAGACTCCACGGTATAACGCTGGTTACCGGTCTGTCCCTGCTCGCGGTCCGTGAGCGTAAATTTCAGCAGGTCACCGGCCCGGACTTCCCTCTCCTCGCGCTGAAACAACTGTACATCGCCGGTGATAAGCTCCTTCGGTGAATACAGCCCGATATTGCCCTCTTCATCACGGACGGTGACCGTGCTGCCGTGCCGATCTACAGCCAGCACATCCTGATAGCGGTCGCCACGTTTCACCACCATTCCCGCCTGCCAGGCCTGCGTCTGGTTGAATTCATGGCGGGTGTGGGTGATTTTCTCCAGCACCGGCACCCTGACCGCCAGCCCCCCCAGCTCGCCCCGCGCGGTCAGCGTGTCATGAATGCCGGCATTCACCGCCCGGCGGTCAGCGTTCAGCTGCGTGATGATAAGGGTCCGCGCCCGCGCATCCACGGTCCGGCCTGTCCAGTCCGCCACAATATCGCCCACCGGCGTGGCCGTTTCCTGAAATGCACTGGCCGGGACCGGCACGCCAGCCTCACGTGCCACACGGTCAGCGGGCTGCGCTTCTATACGATTCAGGGCCGCATCGATACGGTTATCGATAATGTCATGCACCGCCCCCCGCAGGTGAACATCCTTCTGACGCACGATTTGCTTCATGATGGCCACATCCATCGGGCTGCGCTCCTGCATCAGCTTAAACGGTGCCCCGGAATCGACTGACTCAAACTGGTCAATATCCCCCATCGAGACTGCGCGGCCCTCCCCGGCAGCAATGGCCTGAAACAGGGCGGCCGTGTCCTGGTTACCCACCATCGAGGACTCATCGATGAGAAACACCTGGCCCCGGTAGTCAGGTTTTTCACCGCCTGCAGTGGCCTGTTCATACTCCACAATAAAGGATTTAATGGTCTGCGCCCGGACGCCAACGTCGCTCATCTCTTTCACCGCCTGATGTGTCGGGGCAAGTCCCGTCAGCTGCGGTCGTACATCTGACGGCAGCGTATCGAGTGCCGCGACCACCGCCTTCATCTGCGTAGTTTTCCCCACCCCGGCATAACCCTGAATCCCGATAAACTGGTCCGTGGTACCGAGCACCAGGGTGGTGGACTGTTTCTGCCCCTCTGTCAGCCCGTTCAGCACCACATCGGGAACCTGATCCAGTAGCGGAAGCTGGGTGTTTTTACCCTCCTCCACCGTGCGCAGAATGGCTTTTTCCATCTCCCACGTTGAGCGGGCAATCAACAGTGGCTCCCCCCGGACCGACACACGCAGCAGTTCCCCGGCCTTTACCATTGCGGCAATTTCATGCTCTGTCTGCTCAATGTCAGGATGGTATTTCCCTGCAGCCTCCGTGAGCGCCAGTTCGCTGAACGCCACGCTGCGCTGGTCATTCACCGCACGCCAGACGGCCAGGCTGGCATCGGTCCGCACGCCGTCGTGCAGGCTTCCGACCGCCTCACTCACATCCTCTTTTCCACTGAGGCTGCGCACCAGTTGCACGGGGGAGACGTTAGTCTTCATTCGCTGCAGGCGGGCTTCAGCCCGGTCCTGCACTTCGGCGGTAAACACCTCCGCGCGATGCCCGCTCTGTGCCAGTGAGTTCATGGTCTGCGATGAAATATCCCGGCTGTTGAGCGCTGCCAGGACCACGCCCCGGTCGTTATCACGCCCCCCCGGGGCGCTGACGTAGGCATGCGTGACATACAGGGGCCGGTCTTTCGGGAGAGTCAGTGTGTCGGTACCGCGCGTGACCTGGATACCCTTCTCACTGATGCCAGTGACCCCGAGGCGGTCTTTTGCCTTAAGCCCATGCTCCCGGTCGCCGGCAACGGCTATCAGCCGCTCCCCACTGGCGACGTTCAGCGTCTCACGGTTAAAGAGACGCCAGTCGGCGGTGACATCGCTGATTTTCATCCGGGTCAGGACGCCGTCACCGTCAATCAGGGACAGTATGCGCGTGTCCTCATGGACACGGTCGATAACAAATGAATGGCGTTCTTTCGCGTCGCTGCGGTTCTCGAGCACCATGCCCGGACGGTACGAGCCCGGCATACGCCGGGTCTTACTGTCGAGCCACACCGGGGAACGGGCCTCAATGCTGATGCCGTTGCGCTCCAGCTGCCCGGCATTCTGCAGCGCATCCCGTATCAGGCCGGTGAGGTGGGCCTGTTCACGTTTACCAACCACCACGGCGGTGACGTTTTCATCCCCGCCGCTCAGGTCCGCGAATCGGGTGGCCAGCGCCTCATAGCGGTCACGTTTGTTGGCAATACTCACCACGTCAGCCTCCAGCCCCGGTGCCGGTTCGGTGCGGCGGGAGCGCGTCACGCCGGCAGACTCCAGCACCGACATGGCGTTGCCATTCGCCTGACGACCGGCGCTGTCGAGAAAGACCAGCTGCGCATCCTGCGCCCGGGCCTCGCCCAGCAGAACCAGCGTTTCCTTCAGCCCCAGACGTTCAGCCCCTTCAATAATCAGCGTGCTCTGCGGTTTCAGCTGGAATTCACCGCTCAGCACATGCTGCCGGCTGATGATCCGCTCCCGGAGGTCATCGGATTTGGCCAGCGAAATGGCGCGTTCGGCAGAACTGGCCAGCACCCGGACGTCGCGACCGCTGGCCGTGGAGATACCGGTCAGCTGTGTGGTCAGATCCCGGATACCGGCCACGCCGGACGGGGCATTCATCAGGACCAGCGGGTCAGTCTCCACGACCGCCAGCGCCGGCGGCGCATACTGCTGTGGTCGGGTAAAGCTGACCACCTGCGTGGATTTCAGGTGGTCCTGGCTCAGCGCCTGAATGGAGAGTTCGTCCAGCAGGTGGATGCGGGAAGTGAACACGCCTTTCTCGCTGTCCAGCGGCACAAGCATACCGTCCTTCAGGGACGCGTCGATGGCCTGGCGAATGACATTCATGTCCGGCAACTGTTCACTCAGTTCGGCGGTCGTCAGCATCAACTCCCCGAAGGTGAAGCGGGTCCGGCTGTCGCTCAGCTGCGAGATGGCCATTTTCACGGCGTCCTTCACTTCCGGCGCCAGTTCCGGCACCTGTCTGGACGGCATGGCTTTTGACCGCTGAACGGACGGGACGTCCGGTGCCGCCTGTACCGGGCTACTGTGAGTCTGCTGCGCATCAGGCTGCCGGGACCGGGAGCCTGCAGATCCCTGGCTGTGTTCAGCAGGAACACCGGTTTTCTCTTCCCCTTTGGCAGAATGTTCAGGTAGTTCAGGTGCCCCGCTTCCCAGTACCTCCGGCGCTGACGGCTCCGGCTCCCGGCGTCCGTCCCGCATCGTATCCTCGCGCGGTACCACGCTTTCCTGATAGGCCTTTAAATCGTAGCCTTTATCCTTCATCTGACCGAGCCACCGTTCCATCAGGCGCAGGCGGGACGGATCAACCTTCGCCCGGCGGGTGTCTTTTGCCGCTACATCGCGGCTGCGCAATGTGGCTTCTGCGCCGATAGCCCCCTGAATCTCCCGGCCGCGCGATGAAAACTCTTCCCGGACCGCTTCCGGCACGCCCTTTATCTCCCACATGCCATGCTTGCCCACTTCCTCCACCTCATGGCCCAGCGCCTCCACGCGCTCACGCAGTGCGCTGCGGTAGATTTTGCCGAGCGTGACCTGCATTTTCATCACCGTTTCGATAAAACCGGCATTGTGGATGTAGTCGGTGGCCAGCGCTTTCCACTTCCCGTCCTGCTCTGTCATATTGGCCACCAGAAGGTGAGTGTGCAGCTGGGGATCAAGGTTTCGCGAGGTGTCGTGGGTGAAGGCCGCGGCCACCATTTTACCGGTGTGCACGATGGAGGTGACGCCGTCTTTCGTATCCCGGGCCGAAATCAGTTTCTCCACATACCCTGCCGCAATACGGACAGCATGGTTATGGGCTTCCAGCATTGCCTTATCCCCTCCGATAAGTGCCAGGATGGAGACACTTTTGGGGGCAGAGAAGGTCAGGTCATGACCGGGACGATGAACATGGTTGCCATTAATCTCTTTACCGAGACGTGACCCGTCCGGCAGACGGCCTTCCAGCACTGCCGTCAGGTCAGCGCCCCGGACCTGTCCGTCCAGACCCAGCGCATCCGCGCCTTCGCCCATCCAGAGGCTCTGCAGGTTGCCGAGAAAATAATAGTTATCGGAATTGCTGTAATAGCCGGCAGCATCCGCTGCCGACGCAATGGGGGCCACTGACATCATAGTTCAGGCTCTCTGTCGTAGTAATGGTGATCGTTCTCGTCGTACCCCGGGTCGTCTGCATCGCGATGACGGAGAATGTTTTCTTCGTCCCGGGCCAGCAGGCGGTTCGTCCGGTGTTCCTCATCCGGCCTGTCCGGTGACACCGGTTTTCCGGCCGTCGTCACGGTCAGTTCCCCGTCTGGCCGGACGGTCACCTGCATATCCAGGTTCATGGACTCACCGCCTGCCCCCCCGTCTTCCTGCGGACCTGCACCTGTAACAGCAGGGCGCTGGCGGGCCCTGTGCAACATACTCAGGCCGGATGTGGTTGGCGGTTCGGGCTCAGGATGGCGATGGCGGAGTGCACGCAGTGCTGCCGGTAATGCAACATGCTGTCCGTCAGGTGCCGGAACAGAGGGTTCCGGTGAAACCGTTGCCACAGTGGTGGATGCAGGTAAAGTGCCCGGGGCTGGTACAGGAATATCTGCATGATTCTTTTCTGCTGAGTAAGAGGGCTTCACTGCACTTTTGCTAACAACTGGCGGGGTGATGACCGGTGACGTCTGGCGATCTGACTCCGGAGCCTGGACAGGTTCAGGCAGTATGGTCTTTTTCACCTCCACGACCACGGGCTGCGGAGCCGTCCCCGCTGTGGCAGTGGCAGCTGCTGCGCCAGAGCCTGCGCCTTCCAGCACCTCGTCCCCGGTCGGGAAGGTCAGCCCTGCAGCAGAGGCTGCACGCTCATTTTCCTGAATCACCTTCTCGAGTTCCGGGCTCAGCACATCGCGGATATTCCGCGCCATCAGGCCGGGGTGATGCTTCTTCACCTTCCGGTATTTCAGCTTCAGGCGGACAACCGGGTATTCACCGGGCAGACGAACATAAAAGCTCAGGTTCGGCAGACGCATGACCTGGTCATAATCGACAATCGGATCGTTAACCTCGTCCTTGCCCAGCGACACCCCGTCACGAACCTGGTCCAGACCGTAACTGTTTTGTTCGCGGATTTTTCGTTTACGCTGATGCCCCAGTTCATCCTCAACCACTTTGGCCATCTCCGCACTCGGGGAACGGCCATACATGCGGGTGTTCATCAGGTCAAAGATACTTCTGGCCAGTTCCCGACCATAAACGTGGATCATCTGCGCCGTGTTCTGCATGCCCAGCACAAAACAGCCGCCGAATTTACGGGCTTCGGCAATCGTTTCAGCCAGCTCGGGGATACGCTGCAGACTGGGAATTTCGTCACAGATAAACCACACCCGCCGGTCACTGTTCTCCCCCATACTTTGCAGATACAGGGTGGACAGCGATAACCAGAGGGATATCAGGGGACGGACGCTTTTACGGTGCCGGGCCTGCGTCGAAATAAACAGCCAGCTGTTGTCATAGCGCTCCTGGGTCATCCATTCCCGGATGGTAAACGGAGGCTTCGTCCCGTCATCCAGTCCCTGCAGGTAGCGCAGTGCTTTGGCGTAGTTGGTCACCACGGAGCGGATCGAGATGGCCGTTTTCTCAATTTTCTCTTCGACCAGGTTAGCCGACGGGGTGTTGGCCAGATAATCACGCAGACTTTTCATGCTGAGTGACAGCAACGTTTTGAGGAACTTCTCAATGCTGCGGTCCGGGTCGGCAGACATTCGTATGGCGAGGTCAGCAAAAATAGTGCGCGAACTGGACACCCAGAAGGGGTCAGACTCCCCTTCCACGGGGATCAGACTCGCTGACAGGTTGTCATAATCCACCGCGTCCACACATTCCCCCCACATATGCCAGTTAGCACAACGTTCATCGTGGGCATTGAGAATGAAATCGGTGTCGGGGTTATAGTGTGTCTCGGTAAACGTACAGCCTGAGTCATAGATAATGGCGCGGTCACCGCGTTTCCGGATGAAGTCCAGCAGCCAGCGGATCAGTGTCGATTTACCCACACCGATGGTGCCGTGAATCAGGAAGTTCATCACCTCGGCCATTCTGACCATATGCAGTTCGCCCACGCGCAAGTCGGACAGTTCGCCGTTCTTACGCAGCAGCCTGTTCACCTCGGCAGGTTTTTCTGTCAGCTGCATACCCGAAATGTACTGGTCTTCGCTCTCCCTGCGCCCGATGCCGGCAATGTACCAGGCGATGGCCACGAACACGCTCAGGCTGAACGTACCACTGGCCAGCACTGCCCACTGCAGTTCACTGAACACCTGATCGCCCATTGCCTTCATATACGCATCGCCGTAAATCTGTGGCAGCGTCATTTTCAGAACCATGTGCGTCTGTGTGGGGGCATACCAGTAATGGACGTCATAGATTTTCGGTGTGCCCGTTGCCGGCATGAGGTCGATAAAACTGCTGTTAATACTGGCAAACCACCACAATGAGCCGTTATCAAAGGTATCCTGGGGTATACGCCAGAAGAAGATGGCCGAGGCCAGTACCGCAAACAGAATGAAGATCCAGAATCCTATCCAGTTGTTAACCTGAAAGAACATGCGCCACCGGTAGGCAGTCATCTGCCCACCCTGAGTGAGATTTTTACCAGCGAAGCTCATAGATTTTTGTCCGACAGTCATCGCATCACCAGTGAGGTGATGACGTGGTCTGTGATAAAAAGGGGGGAAACAGGCTGTCGCCGTCGCAGCGACAGAGAACCGGAGAAAAAATATCCGGGTTATTCGATCAGGCTCAGTTCATACTCCGCCTGCAGACATCCTGCCCGCCAGTCTTTTTCATTGACCAGCATTGCCAGAAAACGGACCGATGCGGCCACATCAACATAACCCACGGTATGGCGTTCACAGGCTTCCATGCCCCGGAAAGTGAACACATAGCCTGCCCAGTAGGCTACGGTCGCCATGCGGTGATATTCGGGGAGTGAACCAAAGACGCTCAGAAACGCCTTTGCTCTGACCAGCTCGCTTTCCAGCTGAATGAGCGACCAGAGTTCCTCTGAACAGCCTTCATTCACACAGGGTTTCATTGTGTTATTCCTCATCTGTCAGGCAGATAACCGGGTTCTCAGAGATTTAAGGGCACCGGAAGTAAGACAACGCAGCGCGTATAAGACTGCATCCCCGGCTTTAAGAAGAAATCCGCAGAACCAGGTGCAGAATAAACCACCAGTAAGGCAGAGCAGGAAAGTAGTCAGTGGGAGGAGAACATCCCATTGAGGAAACCCACTGTATTTCAACGCATTCAGGTATGAGAAGAACATTGAGTGTGACAACTGATACTTAATAATGTCAGGGGCGTACATTTCCAGGAGCAGGATTGTCGAGACAATTGTGATTAAGACGTAAGACAGAACGGACAAGGCAGTGTGGGAGTTGTATGAGTTCATGATGATTGACCTTTGGTTGTTAATAATTCAGCGCTCGCCGCAAACATGACTGCACCTGTGCAGTCATGTGAGGAAGCGAAGTATCACAGGGATAACCACGGGCACTTACGCTCAGGCGCATAAATGCGCTATATTTATGCGCATACATGATGCGCAAAGGATTTAACAATGAAAACGACTATGCGGTCGCGCAAAAGAAGCACCAACATTTCGCTGGATGCCGCCCTGGTGGACGAAGCGAAGATGCTTAACATCAATCTTTCCGCTGCCCTTAACTCTGCGCTTGAACACGTGGTCCGTGCTGAACGTCAGGCCAGATGGCGACAGGAGAATAAAGCGGCTATTGATGCCATGAATCAGTTCACCGCTGAACATAGTATTCCCCGCAGCAGTGCAGGACTGAGCGTGTTTAAATGAATCAGGGAACAGTATTCAGAAAGCTGGATAATCCGGAATACCCGTATTTCCTCATCGCTCAGTCCGATCAACTTATCGATCTCAACACCCGGGTCATTATTCCTTTTGTCCGGTGGCGTCAGTCATTACCCGGGATGAGCAAAATTAATCCCGTTGTTAACATCGATGGTGAGCGATACATTCTGATGACACAGCTGATTCAGACGGTTTATCTTCATGAGCTGGATGAGGAGGATATTCACAGTTACCGCCCTGAGATGAGAGACCTCATCGTCAGCGCGGTAGATTTCCTGACAACGGGAAGTTGAAAGGGGTTACATAATGCCGGCGATGGATTTGGCCAGCTGCGCTTCCAGAACGGGTTTTGCCTCTTCAAATTTGAGGTTAACCTTGTTGGCGTTGGATACCACGCGGGTCTGATATTTTGCCCTGTTTCCCTCTTCTGTACTGGTCTGCACCTTAACACCGGAGGTTCCCTGCTTCAGGGCAGCAATATTATCCGTCGTAACTTTGGCTTTGCTGCGTTCGGAGATTTGCAGATCAGTCACCATTGTATAGTTAACATCTTCCACCATCGCATCCGCGGCCATACCAATCAGGCCGGTGGCCAGTCCGACACCCAGGGTCGCACCTGCTGAGCTGGAATTGTAGGCAGTGATGCCGGCTCCCAAAGCAGCGCCCATTGCCGCACCTTCATAACCGGTTTTCAGGAATCCCTGGGCTTCACGCAGGTCCATCTTTTCAGCTTTCAGCACATTCGCCTGAATCCAGAAATAAGCACCATCAGGTGAACTGGTGACACGATACCCTTTTGCTGCCAGTTCACTGGTAATTTGAGACTGAAGGCCGGACATGTCTTTGTCAGAGGTATTGCGGATCTGGAGGTAAACCGTTTTCTCAGATGAAGGTTCCAGCCAGATGGTTTCGCTCATCTGCGTTTTAACTTCGAGATTACGCTTTTTCACCGCTGTGGACATGGCGCCACAACCAGACAGTGCCAGGGTGGAGGCAATTAAAGTTACAACGGCATATTGTTTTAATTTCATGTATTTTCCTTTGCATAAAAAAATGTCCTGCTAACGGCGGAGCGCTAACAGGACTGTTATCGGCAGATTAGATGAATATTTTAGGTTTTAAATAATTGGAGTTCGTAACTAAATGTGGAAAAGGGAGTCAATCGCTCCCATTACTCTTAGTAACCACGACTAGGGTCATACGTATTTGAAGGTTCGTTGAAGTTTGTTCCCCATGAGTTCCCATGTATATCCAAACCTGAGATACCTCCGGTCATTGGCATTCCGGAAGAAGGGTTTATAACAGTATCTTGTTTAAAATCAGCGTTGCTTAAATCACTATTAATAGGCTGAACTAATGAATCCGAATCATGACCTAAAAATTGACCCGATGAGATCTCAACCAATGTGAGTTCCTTGCCAAGGATACCAGTTTTATACCCTGACGAACCTGAGTCTTTGAGTTTATAAGTTCCATTATCACGAACTTCGTAGGTGTTGCCTGCATTTTTAATCAGCCCCCAGTTCTTCCTACCAACTGTAAGGATAGCAACTGAGAGCCCCATGACTACAGATATCGACAGATATAAATAAGCTGATTTTTCCCAGAAGAAGTAGAGGCATGACAATTGTAGGAAAATTGAGAATAATGCGCGTCTAACTACTGAGGCTAGTGCTCCCTTATATACACCTTTATCATCAATTTTTTTAAGAAGATAGTACAGTGGTAAGGATATTAATACACCCAATGCATACATACCTGCCAATGCGGCCCAATCTTCGCTGTAATAACCATTATGATATGGAATCACATCATGAATGACTGGTAATACCGCATATATACTGAACACTGGGATGTAAGAGATTCTACACAGATTTGCTCTTAACATTTATCCTCCTAATCGGCCTTTTTCCTCAATTCCAGCAACTGCTCTTCTAGCTTTCTTTTTTCAGCACTATCTATAACTGGCATCTGCTGGTCAATCTCAGCTTCTTTCCGTTGAATTTTAAAATTACTAGATGTACTTAAATGCTCTCCTTTCAGGATATCACTGGATGCCTGAACAGTGGATTGTTTTTTATCAATTTCGCCCGCAGATTTATTCATATTTTGTTCAATTTCAGATCGTTGTCCCGCAACCTGCCGCTGTAGTTCATTCTGCGGGCCAAAACCCTGGCCGGACAGACTGTGTAATCTCATCTCATTCTCTCTGTAAACGTTCTGCATATCATTTCCGGTAACATTCTCCCCTCTGATAACAGTGCCCCCCCGCGAAGGAATGTCACCTGACGAGCCATTTTCACTGGCATGACCCTGAGCCTGATACGGGGCTTCTGTTACATCTGACCCCAAACCAGAATACGGGGCTGAAGTACCAGAAAAGCCGCGATTATTGCCCTCTTCCCGGTCATAATGTTGTTCAGGTTGCCCGGTATAATTCCGGGGTGAAATTCGCGAGCCAGACTGTTCATACTCCTGACTGCTCTGAATTTCTGACGGATACACCCGATCGCGCTGCACATCATAGCCGCCCCCCGGGCTTTCATGACCCTGTCCTGCGGTCTGCGTGTTAGCCGGAGAGTACTGTCCGCCTGCAGTCACCTGGCCTCCGGAATCACCGTTACTCATCGATGGCGTGTGAACGATATGGGCTCCACTGAAGGCAGGATGCTCTGCCCCGCTTTGAAGGTCAGACCGCCCCTGATGGTAATCCCCCATAATTTCAGGTTTGAGACGTTCATTAACGAACTCCATCGCTGCTTCGCGCGCACTTGGGGCACTGGTCAGAATGCCCTGAGCCTTATCACCGTACTTATTCGCAGCCCAGTCCACAAACTCCTGGGTGTAGTTAGTATCGAGACTGGCACTCTGGTTTTGCGCCAGCGTCGCCATCCGGCTGAATTCGTTGCTGTTGGTGGAGCTGGTTGTGTACTGATGATACTGGCTTTGCGCATCATTCAGCGTGGCAGCAAACTGCTGAACATTACTGGTCGCCGCATTCTGCGCATGGCTTGAACCGTCCGTCACACGGCTACTGGTAACCATGTCCATCCCCTGCCTGAAATCGTTAACAGTCTGGCTGTTCTGGTCATGCCGCATATCCTGAGAATGCGACCCCGAGTCCTGAATACCGCGAGAACTCCCTGTTGAATGACGGGTATCAGCGGACAGATTCCCTTCGGCACCCCACTTGGCGACACCAAGATTCACTCCGCCACCAAGAGTTGTTTTTACACCTGCAGACAGGGAACCCTGGTTACTGATATCCATCAGCTTGTTATAGGCCTCCTGAGTGGAAATGTTATTTGCTTTCGCGTAGCTTTCCGCTGCCGACATCATCATGCTGGCACCACGCGTGGCGTTAGCCACCTGGCTGTTCTCACTGCCCTGCGTCAGACTGTCGCTGGTACCGGTCTGGTTTGACACCTGCGAAAGCTGTGACCAGCCACTGGTGACACTGTGGTTATAGCCATCCAGCGCGGTCTGCGCCTGAACCTGCGACTGCCGCGCGGACTCCTGGAACCCGCTGCTGGCCAGCTGGCTGAGCCGCATATTCACCGGCAGGTTTGACATCGCCCCTGAACCATCTATCACCGTGTGACCACCGGCAGTCATCGTCTGCGAGGAACCATTATCAGCCTGCCAGGTCTGCTGGCCCTGACGTTGCACCAGGTTGGTATCCATCTTGTTCTGGTTAACATTGTCCATCGACATGTTGTTAAACGACCAGTTCCCGTCTGCCGTGGTTGATGACACGCCGGCTGCCGTGAACGCCGCCGAGCTGAGCATTCCGCCCGCCACCTGGGAACCTATGACTGCGGCCCCCCGGGTCAGGTAATACGACAGTACCGGTATTGAGAGCGACAGATAACCGGCCAGATTCGCCACATCCGAATGCTGGAGTGCCACAATATCCCGGTTGGCCAGGACCAGAAGTGTCCCGCCGGTCTTTGACTGCAGCCAGTAGTTCGAGGCGTAGTTGAGGATCGCAAACATGATGGGCCACATCTGGAAATAGATGAACCCACCCACATAGATCTTCAGTGTGGTCAGGCCGAAGAGACTGTGGCTGGTTGCTGCCAGCGCTATCATCAGCGGGAACAGACACACCAGGATCAGCATCAACAGTGACTGCGCAAACGGCAGCGTCCTTGTGGCCAGTTCCGTCCCGGATGCCCAACTGAGACGCTGTTTGGTCGCCGCGTTTTCTGTTGCAAGATTCAGCAGGTTGGCTGTATCCGAGGACCGTGCCGCAAATCCTTTTATCCCCTGGCGCACTGCCGTGTTGGTGATGTTGTTCTTCATGATTTGCGCCGCACTCATCCCCCCGGCATAGAAGTAACCATAACTGTCTCCCATGGCATTCGCGAGCAGGGTCGCCCCGTTGACCTTGTTGCCAAATATCTTCTGTGTCAGCCAGGTGAAGGTGGCGCTCCCCAGGTTCGCTTCAATATTGGCCAGGGTTTTGATTTCCGCTGCCGCCTGCTGGCAGGTCAGAAACTGCCGTGAAGAGGACGTCATTTTAAAAATACCGCGTAACGGACTCGGGTTGCTGGTGATGAGCGTCAGAGGGTCAGTGGAATTCAGCAATTCGTTGATCGAATATTTGCCGTTAAGCAGAATGTCTCCTATCACACAGTTTTCCACATAATCCGGCAGCATCTGTGCCAGTTCAGGATTCTGCGTGGTGAAATCACTGGTTTCGGCCACAATCTGCGAGCCAAACAGCATCCCCGTCCGGCTGTAAGTCACCGAGTCAGGTCTGGCCATCAGGGAGTCGTACAGCGAACTCATCCTGTAGCCGATACTGGTCGACAGCGAGGCAATCCCGGCAAGCCCGACCGGCACATTATCGGTTTTCCAGACCGCGCCCGGGTCAGAGATATCGATAACCTGCACAGAGCGTTTGGGTACCAGCAACACCGTGCTGATAATCATAAAGACAGCCAGCCAGTGCACAAACACCATCGGGTTGTGCTGTTTGATAAACAGGACAAGGGCGGCCAGCACCCCGAAGGTGCTGGCCATGCGCAGAAGTGTACTGAAGGTACTGGAGCCAATGAGGGTGACAATCGCATCCAGCGCTGTTTTCCACATCCCCCCGCCATAGATGGTGTAAATCTCAAGCATCAGCGCACCCCCCAATGGTAATTGCTCTGGTATGAGCCCGAAACGATCGTGGAAACCTGCTGTTGCAGGTACTGCATGTTGCGGTCAATACCATCCAGCGCATTCTGGTCTGCGGCGGACTGCAGTTTCATATCAGCCAGCAGCCCCTGAGCATGAATGACGTTGTCACGCAGCTTCGCGGCGGCTTCCTCCGGGAAGTTCTTTCCGGCCAGTGACATGCTGGCCTGTTTAACCAGCTCCTGCAGATACTGGATCATCAGGTCCTGCGCGATAAAATCGGACACCTGCAACAGATAGGTGGCACTCATTCCCATACTCTGGGCATTGGTCAGGTATTTCAGCACCGGTACCGACGTGGTGTTCACAAACCCTTTTTCCTGGTCGGTCAGCGGTCGGTCATCAACCAGCTTGTTCTGCATGGACAGCATCAGGTTCTTGACCAGTGTGACAAGGGCATGTGACTCGGAGATACTGAGATTAGCCACCACCGGCCCCAGGCACTGTGAGGCTTCATCGCATCCATACACCTTTGCCGTCCCGCCGCGCATCAGCACTTTGATCAGGTCGCGGTTATCAACCAGCGGAGTCAGGATAGTGACGTCGCCGTCCTTGTTAAATATGATGGAGCCGACCGTGCTCATGACCAGCTCTTTCAGAGCCCTGTCACCGCCCAGTAACCCATTTTTACTGAGTGAATCCCAAATGAGATTTTTGTTTTTCAGTACCTGGTCTTTCTCAGCATCACTGGCTTTGCTGGTTACATTGTCGCCCTGTTTCCCGACGGTACACCCCTGACGCGACGCAGCCCAGTCAGCAAATAAGTGGTTTTCTCCGGCGATGTCCTGACAGATTTTTTGCTGGGATACCTGCGTCACCGGCCACAGCCCGCCGATGATGCCCTGTGCCGCCTGACACGAACTCATGTTCATCGAGTTCACATCGCTGGCCAGTTTCTGCAGGAAGTCTTTGGCCTGCTTCAGCTCGGGCACCATTGTCTGCAGTGCCAGATCGAAGGCATATCCGAGGGCGTTACTCATAATCTGTTTGGCAAAGCGCTGGATTTCCTCGCCACTGATCATACTGAAAGCCCCAAGATAGGAATCAATCCCGCCACATCCGGCGTTCAGAGACGGGAGCTGCATCGAGATAAGCTGGACATTTTTCACCGGGTTACGCAGGTAGACTGACCCACCTGAAAAGTAACCGGCCGCCTGTCCCTGCCAGGCCTGTGCCTGGGAGACGTTACCGCTGTAGCCGAGACTGCCAAAAAATCCGTTCAGGTCGCCATTGACGTCGGCCTGTGCCGGGGACACGGACAGACCGTTAAAAAAAATACCGGCAGCGACCGCCAGTGGCTTAATCATTAGCATTCTCCTTTGGTTCAGGCGTCTGTAGCTTCAGCTCCGTTGCTAAAAACGTCTCTGCCAGCCTGCCGACGGGGAAGCCAGAACATGTTGCGGACACAGGCAACGTCAAGCTGGATGAAAGCCAGACGCGCCCGGTACGCGATAACGCATACGAATGTGAGGTCATTTTGTAGTCCGGTTGGTTTACTGAGGGGTAGCCTGGCTGCTTGCCGGCATGGGTGGCAGCATTTTCGGGTCAACATTGTCCAAGTCAGCCTGAATGAGACTGGCCATACGGCTTTCAAGGGCGGGAATATCCATCATCCCCTGGGTCAGCGGGTAGGCTTTGAGCGTATTGACGTTCACCATGAACGCCGTTGGTGTGGCAATCGGCAGCCCGTTGCCAAAGAACGTGATAATTTCATCCGCTATGGGAGACGCCGGATCGGTTTTTCGTGGGATCAGCGGTGTGGGAAACGATGTATCACCGCCTCCATCGAGCGTATACGGATAGATTTTTATCTGATGCTGATCGGCCCAGCCTTTAACCAGTGGGTCAAATTTTGCGCTGTACTGGCAGTGAGCCTGCATAAACAACACCACCGCATAGTCCTTCATATTTGCCTGACGACCATCGGGTAACGCCATCAGGCTTTGTGGTGATACGGCGGATTGCGGTCTGGCAGATACCCCGGCCGGAACGTTCGTTTTTGCGGCATCCAGCGCGGCCAGCTCATCACGGACACCTGCGCCGGCCAGCAGAGGAAACATAAGAAGCAGACTAACAGCGAATTTACCGGCCATGCGTCACCTCCCGGGCTCGTCTGGCGAGCCATTTCAGCCGGCATTCGTGCACGGCGGTGATGGCCAGCAAAACAGCCGCTACTGCCCACATCAGATACCCGGCCCACAGCAGCAGGCCCTGGGTGAACGTCACGGACACCGAAATTAACTCACTGAGGCACTTCGCCACCATGCCCCACCAGAAAAGAGGAACCAGCCTTACAACACATGATTTCATGATTTCATTTTCCTGAAAACGTTATGGGGAATGGAAACACCAGGGAACCCGTTGAATAGCAGCCAGATGACCAGCCCCAGCAGGGCGGACGTCAGATACAGGGAACGAATGGCGCTGTTCGTCTCTTTCTGCCAGCCCATTGCATCCACATGGACAGTCTCCCGGGTGCAGATGACCGGAGGGGCGGGTTTTATCTGCCTCACAGTTTCCGCCCCGGTTTCTTCGGGGGTAACGGCACGACCTGACACACGGACATATTCACTTTTCCTTCCGGAGTATCCGCAACCAGCGTTCTCGCCTCTGAAAGAAAACGACCGGCAATCGACTCGTTGAAGGACAGCATGATGAACAGGACAAACAGCATCAGGGAAGGGGCCGTCACCAGGGAAAAGAAAACGGCACGGCGCAGTGCCCGGGAGGCACGCGCAAAGGCAAATTTATTCACAGGAGTATCCTTAAGACTGGGGTTTAAAACCGGTGGACACATTCAGGAATCGCTTGGAAAGTTCATCCTGTGTCATGAAGCCGTAAGACAGGGCGCGGAAGGTCTTACCCTTCGGGTCAACCAGAAACAGTGCCGGGAAATGCGTGATATTCATGGTGCGGGACTGTCCCGAATCAGACCGGCTTTGTGGCAACGACGCGGCGACCTGGCCGTCCACCGAAACGGGGATCAGCGATATGCCGTTGGTTTTGGCAAAGTCAGCCACCACGCCGGCCATCTGGATATCAATCGGGTCACTGCCACGATAGAAGTAGAAAAGGCCGTAACGCTGCGCTATCTGTTCCACCGCATTCTGCCGGGCCTGCTGGTCACGGGTCTGCACGAACGGGGCCATACTGTTGTAGTGTGGATATTCCAGGTTGTAATCCAGGTCCGGGTGGCTGAGTTGCGCCGCCGCAAATGACTGACTGAACATCGACCCCCTGTCCGTCCAGAATTTCTGCCAGCGCAGGAACGTCGCCGTATTCTCCCGCGTGGGGTACAGGATGGCGCGGTTCAGCGCCTCCATCGTGTACCCCCGGAGGACCTTAGCCTGCTCCTGCGCCGACAGTTTACTGAGGTCGGGAACCGCCTGCGGGGGCGGTGGTGATGTCTTTTGTGGTTTCTCAGGCGGCGTTTTCGGCTCGTTGTACCAGAACCAGCCGGTAAACGGGTCAGCCGGGATCACAATGTCCTCAGCCGTGGCGGACAGACTGATGACCAGTAACGCCAGCGCATAAAAACACGGCTTCATTTCTGGCCTCCCTGACTCTTCTGCTGATTGACCTGCGCGGCAATGCGGTCCTTGATGAGCTTCACCTGCGTCCCGGTATCCGGGATTTTCTGGTTGTTCATCAGGTCTTCGTAAAAGTCAGCAAAATTGATCAGGTCGAAGTTGATAGCCTGTAGTTCGCTGACCGAAATCCCCCGGCAGTCCGGGTTTTTACCACTGCCAAAGCCGACATGCAGCTGATCCCGGCGCCCCTGCTCCTGGATAATGCGCGCCAGCTTGCCCTGGAAAACGCAGTACACCTTACTTTTCTGGAGGCAGACGCCCATCACCGCCCGATCACATCGCTCTCCCACACTGACGGTGATTTTTTTCGCTTTCGCCTTCGCCAGTGCCATCTCATCACTGTTGCAGGCCGCCAGTCCCGAGTCTTGCCCCCAGCCTGAATCCTTGCAGCAGTTTGAGAAGCCTGCGACCGCTTTCCGGCAGCTCGTGACCTGACCGGTGAAAGCGCGAACATCCATACCATCCTGGGTGTTTTTCACGTCATCCGCCGCTGATGCCAGCCCGGCCAGTTTTGACACCGCCGTATCAAACCCGCTATCCCCGGCCCCGCCGGTATCACTGCAGTCCCCCGTTTTGCAGAAGTACTCACCCCCGCAAATCACGCCACCAGACGTGAACGTTCGCTGACACTGCCATGTTTCTTTCTGATGAATACAATAACCGGATTCAATCTCCGTACAGGTGTGCCCTGTTCTCGTACAATTTTTGTCATTCATCAGACTGCCACAATTGCCAGCCGAATCAGTCGATACAATGTAGTTATCAGTATATTTCCAGCAGTCGCTGTGCATGGTGTAGTTCTGCCCGTCAATGGAAACCGTTTTATCCCCTCCCGGTTCAGTACAGACAGAACCACTCATTGAAATCGCGGTAGTTTTATTAAAATCACACGCCTCATTCCAGACCAATTCTGGCTGTGCTTTCTCAGCCTCCAGCGTTACTCTTATCTCAAGTAATCCGGAGTTCAGTGCGGCGCACGTCGAACCGAACATATT
The DNA here is from genome assembly GCF_030332345.1 of Citrobacter sp. Cpo221. NCBI lineage: Bacteria > Pseudomonadati > Pseudomonadota > Gammaproteobacteria > Enterobacterales > Enterobacteriaceae > Citrobacter > Citrobacter sp. Cpo221. The sequence continues at coordinate 19,475 of NZ_JAOWIA010000054.1, read as the reverse complement.
GCAAGCATCCGGCATCTGGTTGACAGAATTTCCAAAATATTGTCGGGTCGAAAATGAAACAATCTGGCCTTTTTTAATATCCATTCTGGGAAACGTTACTGGCATAGGTATATTCTTAGCAGGGCGGACAACCAGGCCATTAACGCGCACGTCATCGTTAGTTGTTACTCCCTCTGTTCCTAAAGGATATCGAACCTCAATTTTCCCCTTCGTTACAATCATGTCGTCCGGCGCAACGAAATCGAACTGATACCAGTAACCAGCGGTGAGGCTTCGTTTTATTGACTGCTTTGCATCCAGAACCCAGTCTGCTGCTTTTGTTTTGCCTGATTTGCTGAGCTGGATTGATGCGGTTCTGGAGCAGGTTGAAGAAGAGTTAACGTCACGTTCGCAGGTGAAATTTTCAAACGTCGTTTTTGAAACCGTCGATTCCTGGCACTGCTGCGGGTTTCCTGTCCCGTTGATCATATTGCCCGCATTCGACTCCGCACTTTTACCTGCCGTAATAAAAGGGGCTTCAGGGTCAATCACCGGTAGCGGGTTTTTGATCCCGGAGTCGATAATCGCCTGACCGGCCTGGCTGTCCTGCAGGGCGTTCTGCCCTTTTTCTGCCAGCCCGCCGTCACCGCCTTTCACGCCGCCGTAGTAACCACTTTCCGGCGGGTTTGAGGTATAACCAGGAATATCGCCCGTGACCGCGTCCGGATTTTTCAGGCTACTGGTCCCCTGTCCCTTATTCCCTTTCCCAAATTCCGCTCCGGTATTAAAGGCATCACTGGTTGCATCTGCCAGCACCAGTGAGGGCAACAGGATTAGCGCCCCGACAAGACGAGCTTTCATTCTCCCTCCTTCAACAGTTGTCTGGCTGTTGCTGCACAGTCCCCGTTTTCAGCCACTCTTTCCAGAGCCTGTTTCAGCGGAAGGCTGCCGCGAATCACATCAAAATGGCCCGGGCAGGTCACCACCAGAGCCGGTATGGTCGTAATGTGGAATTCGGAATACAGTGTCGGGTCAATCTGAACACCAATGTTTTTATCCTCTTTGGACAGTTCAAACATCGCGCTGGCGGTCTGTCGCAGGTCGTTATTTACCAGTCCACGGAGCGTAGCGGGAATACCGTAACGGTTTGCGTCCCGTAGCATCGGTAACAGACCTTCCCGGGGAAGCCCCAGGCTGACAAAGTAGATGGCTGGGAACATTTTTTTTTCGCCCCCAGGGCTTTCTCCCTGCTGTCGGGCCACATCCCCCTGCATCCGGTTTATCAGCGCCTGTTGTTCCGGCGGCAGAGACAGGGTCTGGCCCTGAAGATTCTGTTTAAACGCGTCCATCGCCTGCTGCTGTTGTTTCATCCACGTCATATCCCGTGGGGACACACCTGCCTGCTCACTGGCTGAGACCAGCGACGTACAGGCCATCAGGGCACTGGCAAGCAGTACCCGGTACAGAGTCTTGTTCATGGGAGGAACCTCATGTATAGACGCAGTTGCGTTTGCGCCAGAGCAGATAACCGAAATTTTTCTTTGAATGGGGCGCGTTGTGCGGTGTCCCCCAGGTCTGGGTACTGGCACCAAACGCGTGGCAACTGTTGGTTTCGGGATACATGTTCACCATCTGGTAACGCCAGCGTTCTTTCGGCACGATGGGTGAGGGATACTGATAACACACGGCATAATCAGCCCCCACCGTATTCATCACCAGACCTTCCCGGTGCAGCTTGAAGGCCATTCTCTCACTGACCAGCAGTGAGGATTCCAGCGGCGAAAACTCCCCGCTGGTATACCCCGTAAAGGGATACATACTTCCCTGACTGCCGGCACACCAGAACAGGGGAGATAACGGTACGCCAGCGGTACTGGCCACCGCATCGGCCGCACAGGCCGCCTGCGCAATCAGGTTGCCAAACAGTGCGGCCTCCGGGTTAATCATCATGGACAGCGTACTGTCATTCCAGAGCGGGTCGACTTCAGACATGTAGGCAATATCCATGTCGCCCCCCTGAAAACAACCGGTGCTGGTCATGATGCTCAGCCACGAAATCAGCGGGTATTTATACCAGTGAACATGGTAGAACGCGCCGGCAGCGGGTCGATCGCTCTGACCGGCGGTGCCGGTTCCCGTCCGCCCGAGGTCTATCTTAAATCCCCCCATGTTGACCATCACCCCGGGCTCGCGGGTCACATCCGTCATGGCCGTGGGCTCCCAGTACCCAATAGCCAGTCCTATCCGGTACAGCACGCCGTATGAACACATCTGAATGGGAATGGAGGGGTTGCTGGTATCCGGCTGCGGTCCGGACGCCAGTTTGATACTCCCGACCGACATCGGAAACAGGCACTTCCAGCAGACGTCCGAAATAGGGTTTACCCATCGTCCCTCCCCGGCATTACTGCTGGCTGCAGATACCTGCCCCGGCGTCCAGACCGTCAGCGCCAGAATCAGCGCGGCAAACCAGACACCGCGTTTCATGGTGCCTCCCGCAGCCAGACACAGACGGGGCCGTCTTCCGTGTCGTGAATGGAGCCGGTAAACCAGCCCTCGCCGGCAGGCATGGAGGGCTGCCACTCACTGATATCGCAGGCGCCATGCTTCCAGGCCTCCGTGACATGGGGAGGGGCGTCGTTCTCCAGCCAGCGAAGTGCGCAGACCAGATTGTTCCGGTGCAGCCAGTTATTGAAGTCAGCCCGGGAGGCTTCATCGCCAGCAGGCTTAAAATAGCGAGGGTGAGTCCACAAGCCGTTACGGTCACGGGTCACCGCCACCGGTCCGACCGCTGTTGAATGGGTCATGGGGTATCTCCGGATATGCCCGGGCCACCGGGATGATGGCGGGCGTGGGGAAAAATCAGTGGTTCCGGGCGTTGCTGGCCGCTTTCATGATGATGGCCAGCCGTTGTTCCCGGGTCATTTCATACAGGGCAAGAATGCCCCCGCGCATTACGGCAGAAGGTTTGTAGAGCGGGTTCTCATTGAGGATCTCATCCAGTTGTCTGGCTGAGCCCTCATCGTGACGTAATGACGAGATGGTGACATTCCGGCCCTTTTCACCTTCAGGGTCTTTTTTCATGGCATTACCTTGTCAGGGTTTTAAGAGATACCGGGAGGGGAGCCCGGCTGAGGCGAAGCGCCACGCAGTGAGCACCGGAGAGCCTGAGTGCCTGGGCGGTTGAAACATCAGAACGAGGCAGGCCGGATAACCAGGAACGCGTAACCACAGCGGTGCTCATCAAAATTGCTGCCCTCTGACGCGCCCGCCGCAATCGCGTCTGTCGCCTCAGTCAGAAACCAGGCCAGTGTGTCGCAGGAGGTGCGGGGTGTCCCCTGGAGGATCACATAAATATGGCGGGCCAGACTCCCCTGCGACAACCGCCCCGCCATTTCCAGCCAGGGCGGAAGTGACGGACCGTCCTTATCAGGAAAAAAAGCCTGCTGGTCAGTGCACAGGCGGGCGTGAACACGCCAGTGCACGGAATACTGAGGGACGGCCACCCCGGTGTAACCATAATCCCCGTGATAGTGGCATCCGTCGGTGCTCACAGGCAGTCCGTTTGTCCGCAACGCGCCGGCCGCGCGCGCCAGGCAATACACCAGATCGCGCGTTAACATGCCCGGCTGTGCATCCACACTGACGGTTACCTGCGTAAAGGGGGACGGCTGTTCATCTTCCTCCTGCGGGGGCGGTGCCCCGCTGTCTTCGCATTGACCGGAATACCTGTGCATCCTTTTTCCCGGTGCGCCCGACGCCAGACAGTGCAGCCCGACCAGCAGGGCCCATAAAAGGCAGCCGAACGACGTTAAATCCATGCTTCCGTCTCCTGCATATGCCTGACTATCAGACCGACCAGATAGTCCGGGAAGCGTTCGTCACGCGCCTGCGGTTCGACCAGCGCCATCTGATTTTCCCTGAGCCAGTTAAACCAGGCCTGGGTAACCAGCACAGGGTTCCAGGATTCAATCTCGGGATACAGCATTTTGAGCCGGTCCGCCGTTCCCTGACGGGTAACATGACGGGCGGGTTTCCCCGGCGATTCTGGAGTGGGATGGCTTTTTCTTTCCCGTCCCGGTACCGCATGACGCATTTCCGGGAACAGATCACCTAACGTTGTGGCTGTCATTTCTTTGCTCCTTTTACGGGGATCTCCTCAACGTTCAGCATGCGACCGTCGCGGGATATCCGTGCGGGGATGTGTGAGAAGCCAAACTTGCGGGTCAGGATACCTGCCTGGTCGAAGTAGATACGTTCATCAAGCGCATCACTGGTTTCCTTTATATTGCCGTTCACCAGGATAACTTTGCTGTTCGTCTGTCCGGCGATTTCCTTTCGGGTCCACTCCACCTGTGCCTGGTCATCACCATCGATGAAATAGAGCACCTGGGCGAAGGGCACCTTATCAAGCGGGTTGATCGTGTCACCTTTACGGGCAATCACTTTCCCCTGCATATCCGTAATGGTTTCTTTCACGGTAAATGTCGGGTCCCAGGGGAAGCTGCGGTATTTCACGGCCCGGCTCAGCCCCTCAACCGGGGCCGGGCGAACGGCATTTTTTTTCACCCGCGCCGTAGCTTCTTCCCGCAACCGGTCGAGTTCCCCGCTTTGCTCCATCCCCTTCAGTCGGGTCTGAATAAAGTCCAGCATGTCCTGCTCTGCGGGTTCAAAGACGTTCCCCCAGGTACCGAGATCTCTGGCACCACTGCCGGCTGACAGTGCCAGCAACAGTAATGCCATCAGTGGCTGACGTTTCTTCACTGCCCCTCCTGCGTGCGCCGGGCAATGTCGCGGCGAATATCGGGTGTGATATCCGGCAACGGACTGACCACCGCAGGTTTCACCAGAATGATGGCGTTGTGCGAGGTTTGCCACGCCGCCAGGCTGTCAGACATTGCCGTGTTGAAACGGGCCGTCAGCACTTTCGCTTTTCCTTCATCGAGCTGCAGCTGTGCCGACTGCTGCATAAAGAGGTCGATGGTGCCTTTCATGTCGAAGACCACCACGTCCGGGGACGTGGATTTCATATATACCCACGTTATTCCGGTCATGACCAACTGTGAAATCAGCACACAGGCGGCTATTTTCACGCTCCGGGCTTTCAGCCAGTCCCGCGGCTTTATACCTGCGCGGACAGTGGCGGCCTCATACGGTTGTTCATTCTGTTCACTCATGCGGCTTTTACCCATTCTTCAAGTTCACGAAGTTCGTCACCGAACTTCTTCTCGGCCAGCAGATATGCGGCTTCATCTGCCGTGGCACCGGCTTTCTGTGCGTTCTGCATATAAGCGAAGTCCTCCCCACGGGAACTGAACATGGCGCGGGTAACAGGATCGACAAACAGGCGATGAAACGAGCTGTACTCCCCGGCGCTGATAAGCAGCGAGCTGTAACCGGTCTGCAGTGCAGGCTGGAAACCCCGGATAACTTCTTTTTCCATGTCCGAGAACTGGTCCGGATTGTCGGAGAGGTACTGTTTGAAGGCTTTCGCATCCTGCAGGAGGGTGATTTTGGTCGAACTGTTGTTCCAGGCCGCTTCCGCTTCTTTACTGGCGCTGAAGTCCCTGATGCCCTGCGTGATGGTGATGAACGCCCCACGGTGACGGCGCACAGTACGGTAGCCGGTTTCAATAAAGCGGGCTGCATGTGGATTGGAGCCACCGAGCAGTCGCCAGGCCTCGTCGATGATGCAGACTTTTTTGAGGTCACGCGGGCTGTGATACATCTTTTCCTGAATCGCCAGGATGAGCGAAAACAGAATGGACGAGAGCAGTTTCGGTTTGTTCTCCAGACTCAGCAGCTCCAGAACGGCAAAACGTGTGTCACCATCCAGCGTCGGGTTGTCCGCATTGAAGTATTCGCCATCCGGTCCCCAGGTGCAGTAGGTTTCCAGCAGCATGGCCAGTTCAGCCAGACGCGCCGTGATGGTCGGTTTTTCGGCAAAGCGCTGATTAACATCAGCGCTGGTCAGGAAACTGAAAACGTCATCAATACGCGCCTGACAGCCTTTTTTCTCCCACGCATCCATCACCGCTTTCTGCAGAATCGCTTCACACACAACATCCAGCGGCTCGGTCGGACTCGCCAGTACCGTCAGCAGACGCACAATACCTTCAGCGGAGTGCCTGATGTCTTTCACGTTAGCAAACGGGTTAAAGCGAAGCTTCGAACCGTCGAGATAAACCCCGCCAGCCTGGTGACAGTAGTTCTTGTAACTGTCACCCATATCGATGACCCAGGCAAAACCGCCTGCATTCAGGACATCACGGAGAACACCCTGCGTCAGGAATGACTTACCGGCCCCCGAGGTTCCCGTGACAGCGATGTTAAAGTTGGTGCTGCCGTTTTCTTCCCCGAACATATCAAAGAAAGCCACCTGGTTGCGGTAGGTCGGCAACGGCATGCCCACATGCGACAACTGGCGCTCAGCCACCACAGGCATCAGGCTCACGGCGTTCCAGGATTTCCCCCGCAGGGTGGCCCCCGTCATTTTGAGATCTTCCCACATCCCTTCCTGCATCACGAACGGGAAGCCGGCCAGCCAGTTACGCATCTGCTGGTACTGCACCGTAACCATCTCCAGCTCGTTCTTACGGAAGACGTTAATGGCGGCCAGCTCACACTTCTGCGCCTCCGTATTATTGTCGGGCGTGAACAGCGTCAGGTTAAAGTAGGTCCGGCAGAGGGCGATTTCGTTGGTCGACAGTTGTTCACGGGCTCTACGCCATTCGTCTGCCGCTTTTTTGGTCCCGGGGAAAAGCGCCCCGTAGGCTGAGCTGGCCTTTTTGGACAGGTCCGTATCCTTGCGAAAGGCCTCACTCTGGCTTCTGGTCTGCTCCTCCAGTTCAGTGGTCCAGGTGATCATAAACGGGCACGGAATACCGAGATCAGGAAAGCGGAGATTCTGCAGGTTATCGGCTCCCTGCCAGAGTGCGAACCGGCGGGGATTTTTGCTCAGTTGCATATTCACAATCCGGCAGGCTGAAGCCGGAAGTCGTGTCCCGTCTGTTTCGATTTTTTCCGGTAATTCGATACGGATATGTGACGGGTGAACACTCAGGTCAATGGCAGGATCGACCACCTGACGGTTGAGCAGCTCATCTTCGTTATAATCACCCGGCGACATCATGACCTGCTCATGACGGTAGTTCATCAGCTCACGCATGACCGACAGGAAGGCATTCACATCGGTGTTAACGGAATCTATCCGCGCCGCCCCCAGGGAAACGCGAATGGTGTTGCGTATCTGAACCAGGTCATCCATCACCTGCTGGGAGAACCGTTTCACCGCTTTACCGTAGACGATAAAGATACGGTAGTTTCGCAGATAGAGCGGGTACTCACGCTCATTGGCCAGTCCGTGGAGTGCCGAACGCTCCCAGAACGCACGGGTAATTTTATTCAGATGATCGGCCATCTGACCTTTCCACATATCGGTACTGACACCCCGCGCAATACGCTCGCCCACACATTTACTGGCAGTCAGAACAACGGTGACCGGTGTTTTACGCGGGAGTTTTTTACGCAACATGTCATCCAGCGCGGCCATCACCTGCTCATTGGCGCCAGGCAACGGCGCCAGTTCCAGAACAAATCCTGCAGTACCGGTATTGATGAAAAGCTCATTTTTTTCATCGTAATAGCGATAAGGCAGACTGGCCACCAGGGAGGGATAATCCCAGGTCTGTTCAAGGTTGGCACGCGCGGTCGCGGCACCGTCCTTACGCCGCCCGCTCTCAATCAGCCCCATCAGGCTGTCCAGGACACTGCTCATTCCCCGCCCTCCCCGATAACACGGAAGCTTTCGTCCCAGTGGGATTTGTTTTTCACAAACTCAACCACAGAAGGCTGATGGAAGTTGTCGTCCGTATCCACCCACGGTGCAATCCACAGACGCTGGGTCGCATCCGGGATACGCTGGACCTGTACGCGTCCGGCCGTATTAACAGGGGTGACCGGAACAACGGGACGCGGACTCACGCGAGGTATCACGCCCGCCAGCATGGTGCCTGCCGGTGCCGTGGCCAGCGGACGTGGCGCGATGAGCGGAGTAGCCGGGGTTCCGGTTGCTGCGACTGATACAGGACGTGACGCATTCACGACAGGTGCCACGTTACGCAGTGCCGGCAGGGTTTCACCCGCAGGCTTTTTTGCGGTTTTACCGGCGTTAAGTTCGTCCAGGCTTTTGCCCTGAGCGGCGAGTTTGTTGGCCTCGCCGGTCGTCAGGCACTGGTCAGTTGCAGTTTTATTGCAGTCGAAATCAGAATTCATGCCGGCACAGCCGGTCAGCGCGCTGCACAGCAGTGCAGCGCCCATCAGTTTTTTCATGGGATAACTCCGGTTAATTTATGGCAGAACCAGTAAGGAATGGGGGCGGATAAGGTTGATTTAATTTTTCTGGTGCAGGACTAATATAAAAACAGCCTGGGCCACTGCGCTTAAAATAGTGCCAGCCAGAAAGAGGTCGACATTCATACGCGCCATGCTCATATCAATAAACGCCCAAATCAAAGAAAGGCAAAGCAGTATCAGCCAGGGCGCTATAACCCCCAGGGATGTGAAAATAATCCCTTCGATTCGTTCCCCGAAAGTAACGGCTGCTGTACAGAAAAGAAGGAACAGCGCAACAAGCAGACCAACACGCCAGCTACTCCACTCATACGTCACCACCCCTTTACGTATCAGTACCGCCCAGACAGTCAGTTCAGTGCTGTAGACCATAAAAGGAATGAACACATGGCGAAGGTCAGAAGCACATTTCATGATGCAGGAGGATTCGGAATTTAACGTCACTGGTTCCTCTCCTTGCCGGGGTTGCTGTCGGGATGGTTATGAAGGAACTGAAAGCGACCCGTTACGGATGATTTACCAGACAGCCTTTCCACCTGAGTTGCTTTTTCCTTTTCATACCAGCGTTCCACAGCTTCACGTGTAAGTACCCGGTTCTCCACAACCGAGGCCTGTAACTCCCGCCATGCCACAGGGTTAAGCGGTTTATACCGGGCCAGTTTCCTGTCCAGAGCATCAGGCCATGTCCGGGGTTTACTGTCGAAAAGCCGCTTGAATAAGCACAGAAATAAGATTATTCCCCCAAAGCTGGCTGTACACTGAAGCCACCAGGTGATGTCCAGATACATCCATACCCCGCCGTTCGCGAAAGCGAATATCAATGAAAAGGTGTAAACCCACTGTTGATGTGGGGGATAATGGTTAGCCTGCCACATATGCAGGTCCACCCGAATATCGTTCAGCAGTCTTCGGTTTGTATCCATCTTCCACCTCAGTTTATTGTGTCACCGAGCCGCAGCTGGCTGGCCTGGCGCAGAACGTCATCCGGGTTGATGTTGCCCACCGATGTGGTGCTGTGCGTGGCGGTCTGGTTGACAGGCTGCGGAGTCACAGAACCCTGTGCGGCGTTACCGGCTTTCTGCAGCTCTTCTTTCGCCTTCGCGTCCTCAGCATCTTCCAGCGTTTCAAGACGGAAGCCTTTCTGGAACACCACAGTGACGCGGTTCCCGGCCCCGATATCAATAATCGGATGATACTGTTCAGCACGTTTTATCCAGTACTGGCTCAGGGTGTCAGCGGCTTTACTCGCACCGCCACCCAGCCCCTGTTTAAACACATCACCGGCACCGATATCGGCAGTGGCCCCGAGGCCGACCGACGGCGTGGCGGCCGATTTAATCCCCTCACCAAAACCGGAGAGCAACCCGGCGGCACCGGCATAACCGACAATCATACCGTTACGCATAACCGGCTTCCCTCTGATGCCCCCTTTGCCCTGGTAGCTGACGTGTCCGTCAAACTCCATATCGATATGTTTGCCGTTCTTCAGCACGCAACTGATAGACCGGGTCCGGACCTCACCGCGCTCACTGGAAATATCCCCCCAGATTTCCCCCACAACGAAACAGCCATCAGCACTGTATTCCTTGTTATTGGGCATCTGGATATTTCCCAGCAACCGGATAGTCACGGGGCGGGTATTCTGCTGACCGGTGACGCTGGCGTTGGCGTCAGCCCCTTCAATCATAATGGCGTCAGAGAACGACCCCGAAGGTATCCACGGCAGTTTCGTGGTTTTCTTTTTAAGGTTCTCGTAGGTAAATTTTGAGGTGGTAAGACCTCCGGTCATACGTTGTCCGGAGCCCCCCGGATAGAACGCTGCGCCCTGTCCCATATTGACTGCACCACTGGCGGGGGGCGCTCCTGTCGGGGTCACGGAGTATTCTGCGGGGCGGGACTGGCCGGCGGCAACGGGACCCGGGAGCGGTGTTCCGTTCTGGTCTGCAGGTGGTGTCTGCGGGTTACTGCCGGCAGGTCGCTGGTTAAGTTGCTCAGTCAGGCGCTGAATTTCAGCGTCCTTCCGGGCCATTTTCTCGTTCGTGTCGAGTTTGTTCTGTTCAAACTGTTGTGACAGTGTGGCGAAATTCTGCTCCAGCGCTGACGTTTTGGCCTGCTGTTGTGCCAGGGCGGCATCGTTCACCTGTTCATTAAACGTGGCAGTCACCACACCGGTCATATTCGGCACAGCAGCTGGCGGAGGCGCTTTTTGCTGTTCCTGATAATGCCCGTACCAGGCAACGCCACCGGCCATCGCGGCCCCGGAGGCAATTACTGCCGCCAGGATGGCAATCTGTTTGCGGCGGGTTTTCAGGTTTTCATTCAGACTCATGAACGTGGTTCTCCGTCATCTGAAAACACAATCCAGGCATATCCTTCTCCGCCCGCATAAAGCTGATGCTGTGAGAGCATGACGGCGCGGACCCCTTTCTGCCAGAAATCACGCTCTCGCAGACTCTGTGTGATATTGCCGGGATTGCTCATCCGAAAACGCACAATGCGCAGATGGTTGCCCACGAACTGACGTTCCGGCGTCAGGCGAACGGTTGCGCCCGGGTGGTATGCCGTCATGCGGCTGACCGGGTATTCCTGATAGTCATCAGGCACCTGGCCGTTAACGATGGCACGGGACAGAGAGACCAGCGTTTTTTCGTAGCTCTGTCCCTCTTCCCAGGCTTTTGCATCGTCATTCCTGCGCAGTGGCGGTGACATCGGGGTAAAGCGCAGTGTTTTTCCGTTTCCGGGCTGAGGCCGGACGTTCAGGCTCAGGGAAGACCCGTGGTCGGTCTGGATAAAGACAGTGAAGTTCTGGCCGACAAGGGGCGACAGAATAAGGGCGCCGTCATCGGTCTGGCTCTGGTCATAGGCACCGGATGGGCCGCTGATGCTGGTGATAAGTTCTCCGTTAACAACAACTTTGGTCGGGTTGGTGTTGCTGAGCGTGACATTAAAGGCGGCGTCGTTCTCAAACGGAATGGCTGCGGGAGCGGAAGCGGCCAGAAGGCCGCTGGTAAAAAGTCCCGTTGCCAGTAACACAGCAGCAGCTGCCGGTGAAATTGCGTTTTTCATGGGCAGTCCTGTCAGTTAGTGGTGGTGACCGGCTGGAGTTCTTCGAACTGGTGAAGTGTGACCAGCCCGTCGATGTAACGGATTTTCAGTCGGTATGTTTTTTCCAGGTCTTTAAGCGGAATGGTGATGGCGCCGTTTGTTGTGGAGGATTTCAGCGTACCGCTGAATTCGACCACACCAGGCGCATCCATGACGCGGATTTCTTTCGTATCAAAGCGGGTGGTTATCCCCCCTTTTTTGATGCGTTCAGCTTCAATATCCAGCGCTTTTTTCAGTTCATCCCGTTCGGCGGAGGGGACGAAACCGAGCAGCATTTTCTGGTTATTGTCGACGTTCTCCGGGCTGACATTCAGTCGCCAGTATATAAAGGCAGAGGCGAACATGGTCATACCGGTGGCATCTGCGCCGGAAGCATCTGAGGTGAAGGGTTGATTAAAAGACATGGGCGTGGTGACAGTTTTCTGTGTGGTGGCAAAATGCCACGCCAGAGAGCCGGTCAGCACATTTCCCACCCCACTCAGCAGAAGCAATGAGGCCAGCGCAATAAACGCATAACTGAGTTGTTTATCGCGTTCACCTTTAATTTTAAGCTTCATGGTAATTACGCTCTCCAGTGCCGGAAACTTGAATCAGGTATCTGCCTGAAGGTCACCCTGAATAAAAAAGAGGGAAGATGCCAGTAGCAGAAATTCAGCAGCCAGAATGACCCCTGACCTTTTTTCAGATATCTGATGGTTGCCCACAGCAGGCCCGCGATAACAGAAAGCTCCAGTGACATATTGTTCAGCACACCCAGGATAATTAAAGGTGCGACAATTAACAGTTCATCGAGAGGGAGACCGAAATAGCGTTCCTGCTGATTGAGTGTTTCCGGGAAGTAGTATTTATCCTCTTCCCCGTTCATGGTCAGCTCGCAATACTGAAAGCGACGCGGGTGAAAATGATACACATAACAATACCGACAAAGACCATCGGCGAGCGTACTTTGATGTAAATAAACAGGCCCATGATAATTTCGGCAATATAAAACCATTTTACAATGGAAGAGCCAGAACCGAAGGTTGAGTTAACGGTTGTGTTTTGTGATGCAAGTAAATCAGTTCCGCTGGCCAGAGCCGGGTGTGCGACCATAAGTGAAATTAAAATCAACCCTCCGTTTTTAATAAATTTTTTTAACTGTCGGTTTTCGCGAGCTTTACGAAATAAAGACGCTACCGCCCATCCCTTCATGACATTAAGGGCATTACCGTTTGTGGACATGCTTGTTTCTCCGGATGTAAACAAAATGAGTGTACGTAAGTGCTTGTTTACGCACGCGATATTGTCCCATGACTCTAAAAAAAAAAAACTGTGACACATGTCACATTATTTAAAATATTTAGGATTTTTCTGAATATATAAGTGAGTAGGCTTGGTCATTCAGGTTGTTGGAGTGTTGAATGCGAGATCTATAGCAATGAAAGTAAAAGAGAAAATGTGGGGTGGCCGGGGAAGGCCGCGTAAGTTCCGCCCGGGTGAGGCTGTTGAGTGGCGACTGCGGGCGCCGGATAATTTACTGATGGAGCTGAGAGTATGTGCCAGAGCAGGAAAGAGAAGTGTTAATGACGAAATTATTGCACGCCTGTTATTGTCTCTGAATTATCAGCCGGATATTCCTGTTATTAAAACGGCGGAAGGTGAGAGACTGATTTCTCTGGCGGTGAAGTTTGAAGACTGGCTGCATAACCTGCTTGATGTGGATACACGTTGCGGGGAGGTAAATAAAAGGGATAGTCCCCCTGCGGAGCATCTTTGGGTGTGGCGTGAGGGTGAGCGAATATTACTTCCGGGTAAGACAACAGGATATAGTATGCGTATTCCGGGGAATCTTGCCGAAGAGATTCGCACAATGGCCAGGGTTCACAGGCGCAGTCTGAATGATGAAATGCTGACGAGGTTGATGAGTACACTGAAATATTTTACAGGGCGGGTACTTGAACAGAATGAGGATGCTCAAGCCCTGAAAGTGCTGTGCATGGAATTTGAGAGTTACTTAAAAGAAAAAATTAATGAGGCAGAAAAAAGCGCGCTTCCGTGGGATGAGGATGGCGCGCAGTGATCGACGGAGGCCGGGTCGTCCGGTCTCTCGTGCTATTTATCATCGATAATGAAGTGCTGTTTCTCTGCTGCGTCTTCAGCAACATTAATGGCGCTGATGTTATTGTTTATCAGGTCATCAAGTGAAACTCCCGCCTGTTGCCCCTTGAAGTTAACATAGATTTCAGAGACCAGTGCAGTCAGAATCATAATACCTTCCCGGGAGCCTGATACTTTCTTTATCAGGTCGCGGCGGAATCCATCAAGGTCGAAGGTTGACCCCTCTTCTTTGGATTTATAAACCATAAGACCAAGCCGGACAAGTTCATTGACTATTGAAGAATAGTTCATTTCAGAGGTGGTTGCGCCCTTCTGAAGTTCAATATCCAGTATATCCTGTATTTCCCTGTCGATTTTATCTTTGAAGTATATGTTCTTGCGCGGCATAATATTTCCCTGATTTTTTCATGCAGTGCCGGATACGGCACTGTCGACCATTTTTCATGTGAGTTAATTCACCCTCAACCTGAAGAATGCGTTCATATAAAGCCTGTTCTGACTTAAATGTGTGTGTTAATCCGGCACTGTGATGTGTGTGCATCCGGCACCATCAGGTGTGTGGATTAGGCACTGTGATGTGTGTGCATCAGGCACCATCAGGTGTGTGGATTAGGCACTGCATATCACTAACCTACTCTATTATCAGGATACACACAATCCCCACACTTTACAGTGCCTAATCAGGCACTGCAAGGTGTGGCAATCAGGCACTGCAAGGTGTGGTAATCAGGCACTGCAAGGTGTGGTAATCCACACACCTTTTTCCCACATATTCCAACTTTCCGCATAATGGCATAAGTTATTTCACTGAATTCAAAGAGAAAAACTGCAAGATGAAATCTTGCGTGGGGTGTGGTGTTTTTAGAGGTTAGTAAAGAGCGGCTCTGATATACCTGCTCCGGTTTGGTTATCTTTATTCATGGCGGTTGGTAAACACGTGATTTTGAGCGCTTCCGCGCGTTTGTAGGGAATTATCTTGATTCCAGTGATCTGCCGGGGTATTTTTTAGAGCACCTTCCAAAGCGGCTTATATTTCGCTAAATGGCATAAAAATGAAAATATCGTTGATTCCCTCAGTTCTGCTGGTTATGTCATTGTCTGCGGGCGCAGCTCCGCAGATGTGCTTTGACCAGGCCGGAAAGGATTATCAGATTGACCCGCTGCTGCTGATGTCAATTTCGATTAAAGAAAGCAGACTGAAACCAGACGCGATCAATGGATCGAATAGCAACGGCACAGAGGATGTCTGCGGTATGCAGGTGAACAGCTCCCATTACGGGAAACTTAAAAACTTTAATATCAGCCGGGAACGGCTTTTAAATGATCCATGTATTTGCGTGTATACAGGTGCGTGGGTTCTGGCGCACAACTTCCAGTCTTACGGAAGAAACTGGGACAGCGTGGGAATGTATAATACGGGACCGAACAAAAGGATGATCGAGCGCCGTCGTGCGTATGCGCGGGACATCAGGAATATATACCGGGTGTTACTGGCCAGAAAAGATATCATGGCTCAGCGTTCTGCAGGTTCGGGAGAGATGGTAAGCGGTTCAGTGGTACAGACAGATTCGCCTTCGAAATTGACGCAATAAAAAGCCGCTCATCAGAGCGGCTTATTTTCAGGCCTTCAGCTTTGCAAACTCTTCAGCCATTTTCCATAACGCCTGATTCAGTTTAATATCACCATCAATGCCGGTGACTTCCCGCGTTCTGGTTCGCCCACCTTTTGCTGTCTTACCGGAAATCCCGCCCTTTATCACGTTTTCCTGAATACGGTTAAACGTGGTCCATAAATCCGGGCTCTTATCTTCCCAGCGACGGGGCTGTAATAACTGGTCAGGCGTGACAGGGGAATGACCGCCGTCATATTTGTACTCCAGCGCAGCGGCGCTTAACAGACGCTGTTCCGGCTCCGACAGCTGGATACCTTTCATAAGGTCAATATTCCCCGCGACTGTGTCGAAGGTTTCCAGCACAGTATAAGCGCCCTCAATAACCTGCCCCACAATATCGCCTTTATGCGGGACTTTAATCTCGCCAAAATTTTTCCAGGCAACCAGACCATTTGTGCAAATCTGACGGAACATGCCCGGGATCATTTTGTAACTGCTGGAGCCGTCATGGC
Organism: Citrobacter sp. Cpo221; assembly: GCF_030332345.1. Lineage (NCBI taxonomy): Bacteria > Pseudomonadati > Pseudomonadota > Gammaproteobacteria > Enterobacterales > Enterobacteriaceae > Citrobacter > Citrobacter sp. Cpo221. Next base: position 3,817 of record NZ_JAOWIA010000054.1, on the reverse strand, counting down.
TGTTCAGCAGAATAATTTCGGGAACTTCTTTACCCGCGATTTGATCGTGGCGGCGCAGGCGTAATAAGTGTTTGGTGAACTCACGTTTTTCAACGTCGCGGGTTCGTGACTGCGTGGCATAATAAGGCTGGAATCCCTCTTCCCGCAGGCGATCCAGAATTTCAATGGTTGGGATATAGGTATAACGCTCCGAGCGTGATTCATGTTTCTCAGAAGAGAATGCACTCGGCACGATGCGCTGTAATTCGTCATTCATCAGCGGGCGGTTCTGGCGAATTGAGGTTGGTGCGCGGTAACGGTTTGCAAAGCTGATCATAATATTCTCCTTTAATTAGAATTGACTGAAGTTAAAACACGGAAGAAATTTTCCATTGGCAGTGCAATAGCGACCGGCCAGCTGTCCACAATCCAGATAGAAACATATTCATCGCTGTATTTATTCAGCATGATCATTTCAAGGCCGCATGCTGGCGGCGTGAAAACGGCTGGCTGCGGTTCGCCTTCGGTTGCTGCCAGTACCCAGCAAAACAGCTCGGTAAACTGGGCAACGGAAAGGGTTGAATCACATCTTCCGGAAGATTCTTGAGCGGCGGTTTTGACGTTGACGTTTCGTGTGTGCATCCTGGTTTTCTCCTGTGGTGATGGTTGTCCATCTCCCTGGTGAGTTCTCTCGCGGCAAAGGGCAAAGGAGCAACGGCGAAGGGCGGAAGGAAAGGGGCGGCGGCGGAAAGTTTTTGCGGAACTTCGCAAAAAGTTTTGGCGGAGTTCATTTCACCCCTTGGATGACGACCCGACGGTGCTACGACCAGCCCTGCGCGGGAGGACACACAGGGTGATGGCCTCACCGGGGGAACAGGATGCACGCACCCGACACGTCGGAACGGCGTGGCGGCATTAAAGCGACGGCATCAGCCGGCGCGGTGGAGGCGACGCGACCGGCACGGTCGCTGTGAGCCGGGGGGTTGACCTTCGCCATCAGACCCTAGCGAAGCACGAACCCCGAAGGGATTCGGCGGAGACCGGCCGGTGCGCAGCAGCGGCCCTGGCGGAGTGGGGCTCGACGACTGGACCGCGCAGCGGGTCAGGAGCCGAAGGGGGCCATTGCCCTGCCCTTTGTGATTTTGCAGTCAGTATTCAGCAACAGCACAGTACAGGCCAGCAGGACAAAGGATCCGGTGATGACGTAAAAACACCAGAAGCGAGTGGAGGGCAGCGGATGAGCAGCGCGGCCGCCGAAGGCGCATCTGCTGGTTTTGCCCCGCAGGGGCTTATCTTTTCGCCCGTTATCCACTGGCACGTTGCACTGAACGGCCTGAAAGCTGTGGATAAACAAAGGGGAAGCACGTCCCGTGCCTCCCCCGTTAATTTGCCTGTATTTTAATCAGTGCTTACCAGCTGATATCCCCGTCATCTTCGCCGCTTTCCTGTTCAAAGTGCATTTTTGCTATCCGCAGCGCTGCGTTGAAACGCGCCTCACCTGCTCCGCTCGTCCCGCACTGCTCACACAGGTGCAGCATGTCGCCCAGAAAATCCGTCAGCACCGTGTCCAGTGACTCGCCGTCATCATCGAGCCCGGTCAGGCGCGCAAACTGCCAGAGCGCCACCGCTGCCAGCGCGGCGCGATCGTCATTGCTGCGGATCGGCACCGGCCCCCCTGCCCTGTCGACCTGCGCCGCCATTACCTTCAGCACGGTGGCCGGAACCGTATTCAGCTCGTTATCGTTCATCCTCTTCTCCTCCGGGCAGGCCGCGCCTGCCCTCTCTTATGTTCAGGCGGCCGCTCTGGCCATAAACTTACGCATTGCATCGATGCGGCTACGGAACGCGAGCCGATCAGCCCAGTTGTTCAGGTAATACACGGGGGTATAGCGCACGCAATTCACCTGGAGAGTCAGCGTATTGCCGGTGATCACCTCTGCCGGAATGCCGAGGAGGCTCAGCTGGACAAAAGCAATATCCGCCACCATCGGATCGATATCGGTACAGCGAGAGTAAAGCTGTTCTGAAGGGTTCAGACCTGCCTCAAGCATGCACTGCGCCCAGGCAATAACCATTCCTGCCCCGCCGCAGGCGGGCTCGTCTAAAGTCACCCAGCCCTGACGCGCCACAACATCAGGCATATCCTGTGACAGCATTTTTGCCATCATCAGCTGGAGATCATACGGGGTGAAAAACTGCGCCATTTCAGCCGCGCCCAGCTCCAGCTCCATCAGCAGGGAGCCCAGAAAATCCTGAAATTTGCCCTCAAGCGCCGTGACCATCAGACAAAACAGCTGTTTAAAGTCGCTGAGATCGCCGGGTTTGTAGCGGTCGCAGATACGGCGGCTTTCTTCGACGTTCTCCGGCGTGCGGATACGGGCCATATCCAGCTCGCGGGCGGCCAGTGAGATGAAGTCCCGGAACACCTCCAGACGACGCATATCCGGCGCGGTATGACGGAACACGCTGATAAACTGCCTGCGTGCTTCCTCCGGACTGATCATGCGCGGCAGGCTGGCTGGCTCCGTTACCGGTACGGCGGCGGGTTCGGTCATAAACAGGGATTCAAAATCAAGTTGTGACATGGTTTTCCTTACCGGCCGCCCGTGGGCGGCCGTCTCCTGTTATGCCAGACCCAGACCGGCGTAAACCGTGGTCATAAACTCCTGCCACTGGCCGAAGCGCAGCGCGGGCATGTGGGCACGTTTACCGGCACGAATGGCATTTACAAACGCCTCCGCCTGTGCGACAGTTTGCGGGTCAAATTTCATGATCAAACTCCTTACGTTGGTTGTGATTGCCGGTTCACCGTTGCTGCGGCTACCCGGCGTTGAGAAAGCAGGGGCAACCCTGCTTTTTTAATGCGCGGAGATCAGGGGTTCATCCAGGCAAAAACGGTTAATCACCTCCCCGATCAGCCCCCTGTGCGTCAGGGTGTGCAGGTCACGGCATTCAAAGAAACGCTCCCCATAACGCACAAAAATCGCGGTCACGTCCCCGCCCGTGAACTCCATTGACTTGAACGATTCCCCGCCATAGCCACGGCACCAGTCCATCGGCGGCAGCGATTCCAGCTGATCGACGTAACGGGCCTGCGTGATTTTCGTCCACTCACGGCGATAGCCGATGTTCTGCATGATTTGCACCTGTGCAAAAGGCATCAGCTCGGCATCCGGGTACATGCTGCGCACGGTTTCCAGCGACCTGGCGCCGTACTCGGTCACCCATTCGCCGTCCTGCTGTTTTGCCCAGGCATACACGGTGTTATGGGACGGAACATAAAAGGCCATTGGGGCTGTGGTCGGGGTAGTAACGTTCATCTGTTTAACTCCTGAATATTGTCTGTTCTGCCATGTAACCCGGTACATGGCCCTTTATCCCGGCAGCGGTGCTGCCGGACTGATTAACTGTGGATCGAGCAGGGGTCGCCGCTGTCGTTCTGGCATTCGGGACAGGCCGCTGTCTCAGCAAAATCTGCCGCCGTACGCCAGCCCTCTTCCCATGCGCTGACCAGTTCAGGCACGTCGGTGATCATGTGCGGGGGTGCGGTCTCGCCTGCCCTGAAATCGTGGTAGCCCTCGAACTGTGCCTCGATCTGAGCGTCTCCCATCTCGCACTCTGCCTTTGCCTTATCGATGGCCAGCATCACCCGCGCCATACCCCACTTAATGCGTAACGCCAGTCCCGGCATCGGCGGCAAATTGTCCGGCAGGGTCACGGCTTTAACGGTGTTTTCCCCCATCTTCCTGGAAGATTCTTGAGCGGCGGTGTTGACGTTGACGTTTCGTGTGTGCATCCTGGTTTTCTCCTGTGGTGATGGTTGTCCATCTCCCTGGTG
>NZ_JAOWIA010000053.1:0-102960 GCF_030332345.1 Citrobacter sp. Cpo221 | reverse complement strand
GGTGATGCTGCCAACTTACTGATTTAGTGTATGATGGTGTTTTTGAGGTGCTCCAGTGGCTTCTGTTTCTATCAGCTGTCCCTCCTGTTCAGCTACTGACGGGGTGGTGCGTAACGGCAAAAGCACTGCCGGACATCAGCGCTATCTCTGCTCTCACTGCCGTAAAACATGGCAACTGCAGTTCACTTACACCGCTTCTCAACCCGGTACGCACCAGAAAATCATTGATATGGCCATGAATGGCGTTGGATGCCGGGCAACCGCCCGCATTATGGGCGTTGGCCTCAACACGATTTTACGTCACTTAAAAAACTCAGGCCGCAGTCGGTAACCTCGCGCATACAGCCGGGCAGTGACGTCATCGTCTGCGCGGAAATGGACGAACAGTGGGGCTATGTCGGGGCTAAATCGCGCCAGCGCTGGCTGTTTTACGCGTATGACAGGCTCCGGAAGACGGTTGTTGCGCACGTATTCGGTGAACGCACTATGGCGACGCTGGGGCGTCTTATGAGCCTGCTGTCACCCTTTGACGTGGTGATATGGATGACGGATGGCTGGCCGCTGTATGAATCCCGCCTGAAGGGAAAGCTGCACGTAATCAGCAAGCGATATACGCAGCGAATTGAGCGGCATAACCTGAATCTGAGGCAGCACCTGGCACGGCTGGGACGGAAGTCGCTGTCGTTCTCAAAATCGGTGGAGCTGCATGACAAAGTCATCGGGCATTATCTGAACATAAAACACTATCAATAAGTTGGAGTCATTACCGTTCCGAATAGTAATTCCAAATAGAAATATTCAGACCCTTTTCATTATTCAGACCCATGAAAAAGCCCCTTTCGGGGCTTCGTCATCAGCGTGATTATTTTGCAGCGCCGAAGTGCTCGGTGGGGTCAATATCGACCACGCTCGTTAATCTCTCTCTAATAACATCTACCTCGGCGCTTTCCATCGGATGCCCTTTCTTCACGTACACACGCACATAGCTACCCAGCATCTTTATTCTACCGTTCGGCAGGCTCGGGTGTTTTATATAACCTAAATCGGTTAGTACTTTTGCTTTGCGTTTCGTCTGCAACCTGTGTCCCTTCTCATTTAGCAGATGGTCCAGCGCCAGCAAAGAAATCAGACCCGAACGGAAGCCAACCTTTTCCAATTCCACTGCTTCAATAATGTCCTGCTCAGCCCCACCCAGGCTCTCAATGATTGCAGCATCTGTCGAACTAGTTTGCGGCGCTACTCCCATCACGTTGCATGATACATCGGTATATTTATCAAACCAGTTAGCGACAGCCGCATAACCGCCGTTCTGGAGCCACGTATACAAAGAGGCGAAATATGAGTCATCCATACCATCGCGCAATTTATCCTCACGGCTGTGCTGTCCTGTGTAAATGATCGCATACCTGCGGTCATCACGGGTTTTAATTACAGCGTCTTTATAGTTGGTACACATAAGAATGTTGCAGCGGTTCTCAGCGTCGTAGCTGTCACGCCCCTTACCTTCAACCTCAACAGTGGTGTTGGTAATTAAAGGCTTCATGGTGTCGAGCGTTTCACGGCGGTTGTTCATGTGGATTTCTTCAATGACGGCGAATAGCTTATTTTCAATCCAACTGTTGAAACGTCCTCCAATCTGGTTAGAGCGTGGCTCAGCAACCCATCGCTTACCGATTGCATGCTTAACAATCTGAGCAACCAGTGATTTACCGTTACCCTCAGCACCAACCAGCACCGGTGACCACTGATGCTTTTTTCCGGGGTTCTGGATGCACGATGCAATCCACGTCAGGAGAATCTTGCGGTCCCCTTCATCGGGAATCAGCTTTTGCACATGGTTCAGGAACGGCGTTACATCGCCTTCTGCACGCTCGCCATGCGTCGGCACATAGCAGTTCACGTAACTCACACCAGCCTCTGTGAACATCTTTCCCTGAGGGAGTTCAGGTCGGAATGCGAGCGAATCAACTTTTGGTAGGCTGGCAAACTGTGATTCGGTAAATGCCTCAAAAGCCTTCCGCGTGGTAGAGCCATTGCCATCATCCAGCGCGAACACGTAACCGCCATACGCAGCGTTAAACTGTTCAGGACGATACATTACGCCGCTCGGGGTCATCATGCGATGCTGCTGAATGATATATACACAGCCTTTGAAGTGCTCGACAAACTGTGAGCCGCCGATGAACTGATAACCACTGCGGATAACCGGTGCACCCGTTTCAATAACCTGCGCAGGTGTCACCAGTTCAATTGGTGCACCGACGCTGTAATAAGTTGTAAGGAGTCCAGCGGCGTTGAGGATGGTGCGCTCCAGATACGACTTATTGGTGAACCATTTATCTCTTTTGAGGCCACTCTGCAACATCAGTGACTTAGTTCTTTCGCAGTCCCCACCTGTCCACCATAAAAGCCGGGTGGCGAGAGATGAGTCAAGCGATGAACGGTCGTCGTCTTCCGATACCACACCGTTCCACAGGTCTTTAAATGTCGCTTTACCACCGAAAACAGCTGCGACACCGCCTTTACTTGAACAGGCTTTTTCGATGAGACGGGTGTCGTCTTCAATCGGGTTACTACCCTCCTGCGGCGAGTTAGTCCATTTCGCCAACACCGTAGATTCTTCTTTCGGGAAATAACGCGCAATAACTGTATTTAGCGCCCCCGTGGCATCGTGTTCCCACGACCCTTGCGCACTTGAACCAGTTAAGGCGACGAATCTTTCGGTGTGGTATAACTCAATACCGAGCGGTATGTTTTTACAAGTGTGTTCGGGGATGGAAGAATATCGTCCGATGATATGTAATGCTGTTCCACTCTGTGAAATTTCAACATAGCACCCAGCGAAAGTCTGACACAGTTCCACAGCTAACGGAGACCACGCCCCATCAACCAGACAATGGTCGATATCAATGAAAAAATACGGGTCTGTATTTGTAAACACAAAACCAACACCGTCCGCATTTCTGGCAACCGCGTCGCTATACATCAACCAGTCATCTGGATTGGTTGTAGAACCATGTGGACGCTTAGTTGTTTTGTTACCCACTTTAATGAGCGAGTAAGGAATGTACTGTTTTAATTGCGGCAAGCCACTATGAGGTTTGACGCGCACGTCATGTGATGCTAAATTAGTCATGTTATATATATCCGTAAAACGCTGGTTCTGTCGCCAAACATTCACCAGCGGTTGAAAATGTAGCTCTGACATTACTGTCGGGGCTTTTTTTTTGGTATTCATGCAGCCACTGACTGACGGCGAGATTCAATCCATTGCTCAATCTCGCTTTCGTCGAAGCGAATTGATGATGGACCGATACGGATTGATTTCGGAAAGGAAGCTTCGGGAGAACGGCGAAGGCGCTCAACGGTTGCGCGGCTAACACCGAGACGGCTGGACAATTGTTTGATGGTTAAAAGCATTTTGTGATCTCCGGTTGCGTACAGCGTCATGCTGTATCATGGAGATCACAATAATGATTTGAAGCGAAACTCCACAGGTTAGAGTTTCGCTTTTATTTTGCCAATATACTGGCGTGTAACTTCAAATCTTTTCGCCAGTTTTGATGCGCTATTGCGAGTCCAGTTAGGCAACTCTTCTTTTATTGCAGCTTCCAGAAGTGTCTTTTGTGAGTTGACTGCTCGCTCTTCGCGGGGTTTGCTGCCTGCTTTGCTTTGCCGTTCACTGTATTTTTCCTGCGCATATCTTGGAAATAAAACTTTTCGACGGTAACGATTGAGTAAATTATCAGCAAAATCCTTCTGTTTAAGAAAGTCTAATGCACGCTCCGTTAAGCAGGCGGTTATTAGCATCTTAATGTCTGGATACATCCCCCATTTTACGCCATAGCGTTTTGCACAAGCGTCTAGCCGCTGAACCATGGCAAGTGCGCTTTTCTGGTCCGTGTAGAGTGGTATGCCGTCTCGTTCTGCTTTAATTAAACTTATATCATCGTCATCAAATCCCAGCTCAAGATACCATTCAAGTAATTCCGGCCATTCATCATAATCCATCACTCTTAGCGTCTCCCGAAATTCACTTGCACGACATTACCCGCCTCAACTGCTTCTGATTGCGTGTGCGTTTTAATAAACTCTCCCCACTCCAGAAAAAGCTGTTCCACCTTAGCCGCTCGCTTACCAGCCTGATACGTAGCCACAAGACGGTCTTTTTTCGCGTGGTTCAGAGCCAGCTCAATTATCGCCTCGTTGGCGTCCAGATACTCAGCACATCCGCTGGCGAAGCTCCTGCGTAGGTCATGACATGTGAATGGTTCGCTCTGAGGCATATGCAGGTTTCTAACACGTTCAAGCACCCAGCGGAGCGCATTACCGTCGATATGTGCTTTCCCAACGTCGTGAGTGCGTATCGCTTCAAATACGAACTCACTACCGCCGCTGATTCCACGCTGGTGGGCGATAATATCCTGAGCCATTTCATTCAGCGTGACCGTGTGGCTTTTACTGTTTTTGCTACGTTCGGCGGGGATAATCCATTTATTACCGACAATTTCCTCCCACCTCATCTCGCTTGTTTCCGTCCTCCGTGCTCCAGTTAATAAAATCAGCTTTAAACAGTTCACCTGCGCCGGGTGCGCACCGGTTTCCTCAAGCCCTTTCCAGAATGCTGCGATTTCCTCACGCTCCAGCCATCTCTGACGAGGTGCAGCAGTCGTCGCACCAATATCAATGGGGCGAATCGTTCTGGATGGGTTAATGGTAATAGCGCCAATGTTCACGGCGTAATCGAGGCTCTGTTGAAGAATGGTTAGTGCTTTCTTAGTGCCGGAAACGGTTTGTTTTCGAAGCTTTGCTAAGTGATTGAACAAAATGCTTCTGCTCAGGTCTGTGACAAGTAGCTTGTGGAGTTCCACCATGTAATTGTCAAAGGTGTAGTTGTATGCTTTCAGGCTGCGAGGCTTTAGCGGCTTAGCGACGGTTTTCCACTCCATCCACTCCTGGAACAACTCAGCAAAGGTAGGGACGGAACTGCGCTTGTGCTTGTCTGCACGAGCGACTGCCAAGGGGTCTTGCCCTGACTTCAGGATAGCCATCGCTTGCGTGTGCGCTTTGCGGGCTTCCGTCAGCGACATTGCTGGATAGCTACCCAGTGTCATCTTCTTAGCCTTGCCCGCAAACTGGTATCGGTATAGCCACGATTTAGAAACGGCGTCTGGACGTACCTCAATACACAGCCCTGCGCCTGCTCCGCTGCTCACAGCTAATACCTTTCGCTTACCGTCCTCACTTTTGAGGTTGGCTATCTCTCTGTCTGTCCTCAATGCCATAACTGCCCCCATCCGCGTACAAACTCGCGTACAGAAAAAACCTGACTAGGGGTGATTATCGGTGAAACAACATGACAAAGCAAGTCAATATAAGCACATGATATAAAAACAAAATAACAGTAAATCCTGATACAGGCAGACACAGAGTGAAAACGTATATTTTAGAACTTCTTGTTCAACGTCTAAATAAGTTTTGTTGTCTCATGAGGTTTCACTGAATCTCATGACAACGGTAAAACTCTATAAAATCCACGCAATTGCGTGGATTTTTCATTTCATAGCATCTCAGAGGCTCCCGCTGCTGCGCATCTGAAAGTTGGCACCAAACACGATGACCAAAAAGGCTGAGCTATTTTGGCAAAACAGCAGTAGCCACGTGAGCGTACTCATATTGAGGCGCGCGGAAGCCAGGGGCTGTCTACCCGCACGGTATCCCGGTGATCGAGCCCCTGGATAAGATGCAGTGCACTGAGACGGCCAATTTCATAGTGCGGCAACTGTATCGTTGATAGCGGCGGCAAAAATAGCTCGCCGGTGCCCACCATATTGTCATAGCCCAGCACAGCGACGTCCTGCGGAATGCGCAGCCCTCGCCCCAGCAAGAGCTGGTAGATAACAAAAGCCACGCGGTCGTTACCGCACACCACCGCATCGAACATCGGGCACGCGCCTCTCAGGTAATGCCCGGCAATCTCCGCCGCATCAATATGGTGGCGCTCGCCCGGCGGAAGATAGTGGTGGAACATTGCATCAGGGTCGACACCCGCTTCACGACAAGCCCTCTCCATTCCCGCCCGACGGCGATCGGTCGCCACAATTCCTTTCGGCAGGTGGATGCACAGCAGTCGGCGATAGCCTGCGGCCAACAGCGCTTTCACGCCAAGATATTGCCCTTGTTCATCATCGGGAATATAGGTGGGAAAAGGGCCGCTTGTACTTTCGCAGTTCGCCAGCACGCAGCGATACTTATGCAGCTTTTCCGGTACCGGTACCCGGCGCAGTCCCATCGCGGTGTAGATAATACCGTCCGGGCGATGCGCCAACAGCAGATCAACCATTTTCTCTGGCTTGTCATTGCTGAACATATTCACCACAAAGCTATTCCAACCGTGCGCCCGCGCGGTCTCTTCGATAGAGAGCGTTATCTCCACGGAAAATGGCGTAGTCATGGTGTCCAGCGCCAGCACCCCAATCGTGTTAGCCGTGGTTTTCGCACCACGAATTTTTTTAGCGGAGAGATCGGAGACATACCCCAGCGCATCTACCGCTTCCATCACCTTTTTATAGGTTTCAGGCCGTAGTCGTTCGGGCTCGTTAATCGCCCGCGATACGGTCATTAACGAGACGTTAGCCCGCTGCGCCACATCCTTTAAAGATGCCATACCCTCTCCTTCGCCGATGTTCACTTTGCCGGGGTCTGAAAATGCGATCTCGATAACGCCCGCAAAATGTTAACGTTAACTTTTGTGATTAACATCGATATTACCATCAAATCTGCGAGAAAACCGAGAATGTTAACGTTATCTTTTGATCAATTCACTTACAGGGACAAGCAAATGACGTCACTACTTTCCAAAGCCAACGAAGCCTTAAGCCAGCAGAAAGACCTTGTAAACCCGCGCTGGTATCCACGCTATCACCTGGCGCCACCGGCGGGTTGGATGAATGATCCCAACGGTCTGTCCTGGTTCGATGGTTACTACCATGCGTTCTATCAGCACTATCCGTGGCGGCCGGTCTGGGGACCAATGCACTGGGGCCATGCGCGCAGCCGCGATATGGTGAACTGGGAGCACTTGCCCATCGCACTGGCACCAGAAGGGCCGGAAGATAAAGACGGCTGTTTTTCCGGTTCAGCGGTGGTTGAAGGCAATAAGCTGGCTCTGATCTACACCGGACATAAGTTTGACGGCGAGGCGAAAGAGGAAAACCTGTATCAGGTACAGTGCCTGGCCACCAGCACCGACGGGATTCACTTTGAACGCCAGGGCATGATTCTGGATACCCCGCGAGGCGTACACCATTTTCGCGATCCGAAAGTCTGGCAAGAGGGAGACAGCTGGTACATGGTGGTGGGCGCCCGGGTCGATGACGTGGGCGAAGTGCAGCTCTATCGCTCGCAGGATCTACAGCACTGGCAGTTTGCCAGCACGCTCGGCAGGGCCGATGACGGCATGGGCTACATGTGGGAGTGCCCGGACCTCTTCCCACTCAACGATAAGCTCGTCTTCATGTTCTCGCCGCAGGGCATCGCCGCAGACGGATACGATTGCCGTAACCTGTTCCAGAGCGGCTATATGGTCGGCGAATGGCAGGATAATCTCCATTTTCACGTCACCCACGCCTTCCAGGAGATGGATCACGGGCATGATTTTTACGCCCCCCAGTCATTTACCACCCCGGATGGGCGCCGCATCGTGATTGGCTGGCTGTCGATGTGGGAATCGCCAATGCCAGAACAAGCCGACGGCTGGGCGGGCATGCTTACCCTCCCCCGCGAGGTGACGCTCGATACCGATCAGCGGCTGCGTATGAACCCAATTAAAGAACTGGAATCATTGCGCGGTCCGCTCCATGTCTGGCCAGTTAGCGAACTGCACAATCGCACCCTGATGGTAGAGGAGCAGGCGCACGCTATTGAAGTCGAACTGAGCCTCGATATCGCCCGCAGCAGTGCTGAAGAATATGGTATCGCGCTGGGTGACGGGATGCGCATCTACGTCGATAGCCAGGCACAGCGTCTGGTGCTGGATCGTCGCTACCCGCAGCATGGTCTCTCTGGTTATCGCAGCGTGCCGCTGCCAGTTGGTGACCTGCTGGATCTGCGCTTATTTATCGACAGCTCCTCGGTAGAGGTATTTGTCAATCACGGTGAATATACCCTTAGCAGTCGTATTTATCCTGAACCGGACGATCGCCAGCTGACCTTATTCAGCCAGAACGGACACGCCATTTTTAATCAAGGGCAGGCCTGGCCGCTCAGCGCCAAATAAACACCCGTCTTACTGCTTTGGGGAAAAATAATGACTATCTGGACGCTCGGAGACGCCGTGGTGGATTTATTGCCGCGCGACAATATGCAGTTTGAAGCCTGTGCGGGAGGCGCTCCCTTCAATGTGGCAATCGGCGTCGCTCGCCTTGGCCGCGCCAGCGGTTTTATTGGCCGTGTGGGCAATGACACTTTTGGTCGCTTTCTGCATCAGACGCTGGAAACAGCGCAGGTGGATACAGGAAGTCTGGAGTTTGATGCACATCAGCACACCAGTACCGTACTGGTTTCACTGGCTCCCAACGGCGAGCGGCAGTTTGAGTTTTTGGTCAATCCGTCTGCCGATCAATTTCTCAGCCCGGCGAGTCTGCCCGACTTTGGTGCCGATATTCTGCACTTCTGCTCGCTGGCGCTGGTTGCCCCTGACTGCCGCGCCACCCTCGCCCAGGCAATGGCCGCATTGCGACAGACCGGCGGTACTCTGAGCTTTGACATCAATCTGCGTCCGCAGATGTGGAGCAACGAGATGCAGATGTTTGATCTTGTCAACGAGTTTGCCCGGCGGAGCGACATTCTGAAGATGTCAGAAGAAGAGCTGCTGTGGCTAACACAGACCAACTGTCTCAGTAGCGCCTGCGAACGTCTGGTTGATTTTCCTGCACGCCTGAAAATCGTCACCCGCGGTGCCGACGGCGCTATCGCTTTCTGGCAAAACAGCAAGCTAACTTTAAGCGGCTATAACGTCGAAAGTATCGATACCACTGGCGCCGGTGATGCGTTTATGGCCGGGCTGCTGGCGGCACTCGCCGAGGAAGGCTGGCCCACATCGACGTCAACGCTACTTCCACTTATCGAGCAGGCCAGCGCTTGTGGTGCTCTGGCGACCACCCGGCGTGGCGCGCTAAGCGCGTTTCCTGACAGCCAACACCTGAGCAGCTTTATTCAGTCACAACCGTCGCTACGGAGAACGATTACCCCGTAATAAAGCGCACTCGTTACGTCGTATCAGAAAGACCTTACAATGACCTGATCTGGATTGGAAAAATCATGAAGATAAATATGCCGTTCAGTAATGACAAATATCGATACTCATCCGGGTATCTGCTCTTTTTCTTTGCCGCCTGGTCGTTGTGGTGGTCTTTTTATGCGATATGGCTAAAAAATAAACTTGGCCTGTCCGGAACGGAGCTGGGAATGCTGTATGCCGCAAACCAGTTCTTTAGCATGCTGTTTATGCTGGTCTACGGTTTTCTGCAGGATAAGCTCGGCACCCGCAAACACCTTATCTGGCTGATGGGGATAGTCATCACGCTCAGCGGCCCGTTCCTGATTTATGTTTACGAACCGCTGCTGACCTCCAACTTCAAGCTTGGTATGGCGCTGGGAGCCATTTTCTTTGGCCTTGGCTACCTCGCGGGTTGTGGTCTGGTAGAAAGCTTCGTCGAAAAAGTGAGCCGCAAATTCAACTTTGAATTCGGTACCGCCCGCTTGTGGGGATCGCTTGGCTACGCCGCAGGGACATTTGTTGGCGGTATCTTCTTCAGCATCAACCCACACATTAACTTCTGGTGCGTATCGGTAATGGGGGTATTATTCCTGTTGATTAACGTGTTGTTCAAAACCAACTCACCCGCCCCATCTTCTGTAAAAACGTGCTCTCCTGAACCCGACGCGCTGACCCGAAATGATTTTCTCACTATCTTTAAAGATACGCAGTTCTGGTTTTTCGTCATCTTTGTCGTCGGTACCTGGTCGTTCTATAGCATCTACGATCAGCAGATGTTCCCGGTGTTTTACGCCAGCTTATTTGACGATCCCGAACTGGCACCACGCGTATACGGCTACCTCAACTCGGTACAGGTCTTTATGGAAGCCGTCGGTATGGCGCTGGTTCCATTCCTGATTAACCGCATCGGGCCTAAATCCGCATTGCTGCTGGGCGGCACAATCATGACCTGTCGAATCCTGGGTTCAGCACTGTTCACCGATATCTATATTATCTCCTTGATTAAAATGCTCCATGCGCTGGAAGTCCCACTGTTTGTTATTTCAGTGTTTAAATTCAGCGTAGCGAATTTTGATAAACGCCTGTCGTCAACGATATACCTTATTGGCTTCAATATCGCCAGTTCCATCGGCATCATCGTGCTGTCACTGCCTGTCGGTAAGTTGTTTGATAAAGTGGGCTATCAGGAAATCTTCCTGATTATGGCCAGCATTGTGGTAATAACGCTAATATTTGGCTACTTCTCGTTGAGCAAAAAGCATCATCAGCAGAAGATGGGAAATGAACTGGTGACAGAGTAGCGAAGTTTAAAATATACCGGACAGGGCCATTGGCCCTGTCGTATCCCCCAACAGTAAGTACGAACTGTCGATTTACTCAGGCATGTTCCAGCCAGTTACGGAATATTTTCGCTCGCAGTATTCCCTGAAAATCAATCAGCCCAGAACAACCAAGCTTCTTGATCAGATTCTGCCTGGCCTGGTAAATCGTTTTTAAATGTAGATTTAACAAGGCGGATATCTCAACAATAGTTCGCCCCTCCCCTAACTGCGTTAAAATATATTTATCTCGCGCAGTTAGAGAAATATTTAGTTCCGACTGATTGTCGTGTATACCGCCAGAACGAGTAATATCAATAATAAATTGTTTGAATGTGGCAACGCTAACATCTATTGGCAGTCTGTAAAGTGATAAATCATTGAGATATCTGTACAGATGACCATCAATCAGCAGTACCAGACGATGCGTACTCAGATCGTAATTTTGTCTTTTTACCGCGTTAAAGTGATTCGCGGTAAAGAACACCAGTCGCGCCTTATCATCTTCAAAAACGATATCTGCAAGAATATTCTTTAACCCTTGCCTGATAAAAATATCATCAATCCATAACTCTGCGTTTCCAGTGTATTCCTGAACGATGTTCATCATTATGGCCTCAATGAAAAATCACAATTTTTCTAGAGAAGGTGCTATGTATAGTCTTAATCAAAAAATGCTCAGCATGAGTGCTTTCAGCATATAACAAAGGTGATGTACATATTATATTAATATGAAGACTTTTTAGACATCGTCAGCTGTGTAGCGTAACACTATTTCCAGGGTCTTTCTGATAATATCGGCCTGAACAACGTCAACTGTTGACTCCAGAGAACCAATCAGGCTTAAAATGATGTTTTTATTATTAACATTATCACCTGCAAGAATTACATTTGTTACCGCCTGCCCCAATACCGCAGACTCATCTGCTAATATCTCACCTGCATTATGGAAGTAACTTGATAAAGCTTTATCCGTCATTACACTGTGGACATTAATTTCATGAAGCATGGTAACCTCGCTTGTATAGTCTGGAAGATTATCTTTAATGTAATTTAGGTTTTTTGCTGGCACTGAAAGCACTCTCATCTCTGGTTTTATCCGGTTTTCTACTTATCTTCCCCGGATTAATGTTTGTAAAATCATTGATAACGCTGTCAATTAATTGCTTGCGTGTGCCATCTGTTTCACTGGCCTGCATAAGTCGCATTTGCTTAATCACTGCAGCTAACGAAACGTCTGTATGCATTCGCAAAATTTCTAGCACAGCCAAACCTGTAATTTCATGTTTCAGGCGTTCACTATCAGTTTTCTTCATAACTCCTTCACTACTTACCCCTATAAGTAAGGGGTTTGTTTTATTCAAAAAGCAAGCCAATTAACGCATTGTAATGTTTCTGCTCTTTCTCTCCTGATGCTTTTTCAAGACGACACAGAAGCTTGGTGCAAAGTGATTTGCGGTTCAGATTGCGCCCATCTTTGAGTATCTCAGTGACGATTTCTCCCAATGTTTCCTGTTGAGTTGGCAGATGCGCCTTCGCAAAGTAACGAGAAATCGCACTTGCAGAATCAGTGCGAACGGTATGCTGCTGCATGTCATGCTCCTGTAACAAAATGCTGGTGAATATTAAGTTTTATAACAGTAGCAAAGTTGTACCGAAAATGTGTACAACACGAATCATCAATTTTTAGCAAAAAGTGCTAAATCAATATAATCAGTTAGTTAAATCAATATCAAACTGCATGAAATCAACTTCAGTTGTACAATTCAATTCGTTTAACGAATGAATTTGATCTGTTTGAGGGTGTTTATTTGTAAAGATAAAGTTAGAATAATGTATTAAAATCAGGACATAAGCTGGATTGTTTGATACTGTCCATACCTCTTCCCCTCCCTTGATCCCGGACTGTCCATGCTCACGACCATTATTTACCGTAGCCATCTACGTGATGACGCCCCCCTCAAAGCGCTTGAGGATATGGTGACAGCCGCAAATCTAAAAAACCGGCGATCCGATGTTACGGGGATTTTACTCTTTAATGGCCGCCACTTTTTCCAACTGCTTGAAGGACCTGAGGAGCAGGTAAAAGAGATTTATCGTTGTATATGTAACGACCCACGGCACCACAATATCGTTGAGCTGATGTGTGATTACGCGCCTGCGAGAAGATTCGGAAAGGTGGGAATGGAGTTATTTGATTTACAAAAACATGAACGCAATGACGTCCTGCAAGCGGTACTTAACAAGGGAACATCAAAATTTCAGCTCACCTATGATGACCGGGCATTACAGTTTTTCCGCACATTTGTCCTTGCGACGGAAAAATCGAGTTATTTTGAAATACCTGCGCCTGATTACTGGAGTTTTATTGCCGACAACTCTTGTACTCTCCTGGATGAAAGCACACTCCAGTCCAATATCGATTTCAGCTTTGCTTTTCAACCCATTATCGATCCTATGTCGCAGCGCGTCATTGCTCTGGAAGCACTTATTCGTGGTAGAGACGGTGAAACGCCCGCAACTTATTTTGGCAACTTAAATCCTGAAGAACTGTATACCGCGGATCTGCAGAGCAAAAAGACTGCTTTTGCAATGGCAAGCGCGCTGGGACTTAACGACAAAATGCTGTCAGTCAATCTGCTCCCTATGACCCTGGTAAACAAACCCGATGCAGTCAGCTTTCTGATAAACGAAATCGCGGCGCACGGACTGGTGCCTGAACAAATCATTGTAGAGTTTACCGAAAGCGAAGTTATATCGCGCTTTGATACGTTCGCGCAGGCCGTAAAGTCACTCAAGGCTGCGGGGATCTGTGTGGCGATAGATCATTTTGGGGCAGGTTTTGCCGGGCTTCAGCTTCTGTCTCGTTTTCAACCCGACCGAATTAAGATAAGCCGCGAGCTGATCACGGATGTGCATAAAAGTGGACCAAGACAGGCCATCATTCAGGCAATTATCAAATGTTGCACTTCACTGGAAATCATGATTTCCGCAGTCGGCGTTGAAAAACCTGAAGAGTGGATGTGGCTTGAGTCCGCAGGTATTGAAATCTTCCAGGGTAACCTTTTTGCACAAGCCTGCCTGAATGGTATTCCGTCTGTTGCATGGCCAGAGAAAAATGATTTCTCAGCGTCAAAATAACTAACGCATTGTTATAAATAAACAATCACAACAACCGCCCTCATGCTGAACATAAAAATTCAGCATTTACTCCCTGCGTGATAGTAAAGTAAATCTTAATTTTGCTAGAATCCTCTGTATGTTTTGTACAATTTGATGCATGTTGTACAAAGTAACAGGAACCGCATATCGGTGACGGAGAATCAGGAGTGTCCGGGGGAACTATGGCTTATTACAGCATTGGGGATGTCGCAGAACGTTGCGGGATAAATCCTGTCACCCTTCGGGCATGGCAACGACGTTACGGTTTACTCAAACCTCAACGCAGTGAAGGTGGCCACCGACTCTTTGATGAAGAAGATATTCAGCGTATTGAAGAAATAAAACGTTGGATTAGCAATGGCATACCTGTTGGGAAAGTTAAGGCATTGCTGGAAACCAGTACCCGTCAAGCTGACGACGACTGGAATCAATTACAAGAAGAGATGATGAGCATTCTTCGCATGGCGCATCCACCGAAGCTGCGAGCCAAAATTACCGCACTCGGTCGTGTTCACCCTGTAGATGCGCTGATCGATCACGTTTATCTCCCCGTACGTCAACGGCTGATACTTGACCATAATACATCCCGCATAATGAACAGCATGCTTGATGGCGCATTGATTGAATATGTTGCCACACTGCTGTCTGAAACGCGGCGCAAGTCAGGAAAGGATGCCCTCCTGATGGCCTGGGATGTTGAAGACAGAACCCGTCTGTGGCTCGAAGCCTGGCGCTTATCGCAATCTGGTTGGCACATTGCCGTTCTGGCTGAACCCATTGAATCGCCAAGACCCGAACTTTTCCCTGGGCAAACCCTTTTTGTCTGGACCGGTATTACGCCAACCCGCAGACAAAATGAACTGCTCCAACACTGGAATGAGCAAGGTTATAAGGTCATTTTCCACAGCCCATAACTTACACGTAATACGTGTAAGATAAATCATACAACTCTCATTTTGTGGGTGGTTATTTTGAGTACCATCCAAGGAATATGTTGCCCTCTATCCTCCTGACTTAACCTCGGCCATAGCATAAAAACAAAACAATATACTAACCCATTGGTATTATTTTTTTGCAGACGACATCACCTTTTTCCTAAGTAAAATTCATTAGATCAACTGGCGTACGTCTAATACTTATTCTAGGGTTAAATTATGTCTTCTTGTGCCACATTATTGTTTTTCTAAAGTAATAAATGTGGTTATTTGAAAAAGGTAAAGGATATGGCTCTAGTCTTAGACAAACGCTTAATTCTTTGTTGCTGCGCCTTTTCCATTATTTCTGTGGCAAATGCAGCAACCGTTAACGGAACATTTCAGGTGCTGATGACGATTCAAAAGGCCTGTACCGTGACTGCCGGTTCGGCTTCAAATATTACACTTGGTCCGGTGAATACCACGGCGACAAATACCAGTGCAAGCAACACTATTTCAATTAATTGCTCAAAAACCACGCCCTATTTTATCGGTCTGGCACCGTCGGCTGCCAATGGAGGGACGACAACGGGATCTGGCGCCATGTCCTCCGTAGCTAACGCTGCCACCAATACCGATAAAGTGCCCTATCAGCTAAATCGTACGTCAGCAACAGGTCCGGTGTGGGGGAATACCGCCACCGACACCGCACCAGGAAATGGGGTAGCGGCGACGGGTACAGGTCTGGCGCAAACGTATACTGTTTATGCCACCGCACCGAGCGCCAACTTCACTCCTGACGACTATGCCGATACGGTAACGGTTAACGTTAACTACTAACTTCTGGAAGCCATATGAGAGTAAAACTGCCTGTAAAGCAGTGTGCCTGCGCATGCCTGCTAGGGATGGTTGCGAGCGTCAATCTAGCCACCGCCAGCGGACTGCAAATAGCCCCGGTCACGTTAACGTTGCAAGCGACGCAAAATGCCGATGGTATCTGGCTGAGTAACGCGGGTGAAAATGTGCTCAATGCCCAGGTTCGGGTTTTTCGCTGGAGTCAAAGCGCTTATGACGACAAACTTTCCCCCTCTCAGGGGCTGGTGATTAGCCCGCCGATGTTGGCATTAGCCCCAGGAGAACGCCAGTTGATTCGAGTTATTCGCACAAGCCCTCCCTCGGCACATGCCGAAGACGCTTATCGTTTATCGATAGATGAGTTACCGCCTGCAAAAGTCGAAAAAAACAAGCTTCAGTTTGTGCTGCATTATTCTGTTCCTGTTTTCATTCAACCAACATCAGCGGCACAAACGCAGGCAAAACTACAATGGAAATTACAACAACTGGATGGCAAAAAACTTATTGAAGTCAGTAATCAGGGAAATGGGCATGCACAGTTATCTGCTGCAACATTTATAAGCCCTGATGGTACTAAAAAAGTCATTACACCCGGACTATTAGGCTACGTTTTACCCGGCTCAACAATGCGCTGGATAGTCTCCCCGTCAGCCAGGAATAATCATTATGGCGGGAAAGTTGAAGTCACAATCAATGGCCAAAAAACAGTACAAGATCTGTAACAGATCCTGGCTTCTGGTGAAATATTGCTTTCTCAATGGAGTATTAATATCGGGAATGGTTTGCGCACAAACGCTGAATAATAACCAGAATGAAAGTGGTGTTATTAATAGCGCCTCGCAGATTACGGGTGTCGATTTGTATCTCGACGTCACCTTAAATGGAAATCCCGTTGGGCTGGTACATTTTGGCTACGATAATGGAAAGCTTTATGCAGGAGCAGATACTCTGCGTAAAATGGGCTTTCGCTTTGCTCCAGACGCCACTAACGCCGTCGGCCTGAACGATATCCCCCAGCTAACCATTGACTACAACGTTCAGTTGCAAACGCTCTCGCTTACTGCGCCACTCAGTTCACTCGATCTTGCGACCACGCAGCTTAACTCGCCCACCGAAACCGTGCCAACGGCAACAACATCACGCGGGGCGCTGCTCAATTATGATATCTATACGCAACAGGGGGATGAAAGCGCAATCAATACCTTCAGCGAAATTCGCGCCTTCAATGCGGCCGGCGTGCTCAGCACCACCCAGTTGACGCAGTACTCTACCGAGGAATATGCCGATAACAGCGTTGAGCGCCTTGATACCAGCTGGCGTACGTCATTTCCTGATTCGATGTTGGCGTTAACCGTTGGCGATACCCTGACAAGTTCACTCATCTGGTCCCGACCGACGCGAATCGGCGGCATTCAGATAGGCACCGATTTTGGGTTGCAGCCCTATACGCCAACCACCCCGCTTCCAGCATATCTGGGATCCACGACGTTACCGTCAAACGTTGAGCTGTACGTCGACGGCGTCAGGTACTACAACGGAGAAGTCCCCGCAGGTAGCTTTCAGATCAACACAATGCCTAACATCAGCGGCGCGGGAACGGGTCAGGTAATGATGACAGATGCGCTGGGCAGAACGAGCGTACAAAATTTCTCGTTCTACAACGATCAGCAACTCCTGCGGGAAGGATTAACCGCCTGGTCGGCAGAATTAGGCACGGTACGCGAAAATTATGGTTACTCCTCTTTTGATTATGCCAGCGCACCAGTATTGAGCGCTACGTGGCGTCGCGGGTTTAGCAATACGTTCACCGCCGGGACTCATGCGGAAACCAGCGATGGACTGATTAACGCGGGCTTCAGTAACGACTGGATCCCGGGAACCCGCAGCGGCACGTTTTCGACCTCACTTGCCGCAAGTACCGACTCAGGAAAGAACGGTTATTTGTACAGTTTTGGTTACCGTTGGTCCGGTGAACGGTTTAATTTCAGTACCAGTACCACGGCAACTTCCGGCGATTATCGCGATGTCGCCACCCATTACGGCGAGCCGCCCCCCACGCTTAACAGCAACACTGTTATTGGCTATTCGCTGGAAGCAGCCGGTAATGTCAGCCTGAGCTATTTGCAGTTTCGTTATCCACACGAAAATGCGGTGCGCTACGCCAACGCCAGCTGGTTTAAGTCTGTTACAGACAACATCTCACTTAATGCCGGATTCAATCAGAACATTGACGATAACCGCGATCGCAGTCTCTATTTGATGGTGACGATCACGACCGACAACAATCTGAGCGCCAGCAGCACCCTACAACGTACCAACGACGAAACCGGCTACCAGCTCAATGCCAGCCTGACGCCCCCTGCCGACGGCGGCTGGGGCTGGAATCTGGCCGCCAATCAGCAGGCTTCCCGGCAAAGTGGCCAGGGAGAAGTGGGATATCTGGGACGTTATGGTAAAGCGTACGCGGGATTCAGCCGTTTACCGGATAACCATTACGGTTATGCAGGCGCAACCGGATCGCTGGTGACCATGGGAGGCGGCCTGTTTGCAGCAAGAGAAATCAATAATGGTTTTGCCGTGGTTTCAACTGACGGCGTGCCTGATGTTCCGGTCAAATTGCAAAATAACCTGATTGGTCGCAGCGATGACCAGGGACTACTGTTGGTCACGCCGCTCAACAGTTATCAAAAAAACCTGATCAGTATTGACCCGATGGATCTCCCCACCAATGTGCGGATCGCACGCGTTGAGACGAATGCCACGCCAGCCGATCGTTCCGGTACTTTGGTTAGCTTTGGCATCACCCCCGTCCGCGCTGCGCAGATTATCCTCGTCGATAATCAGGGTAAGCCAATTCCTGAAGGCAGCATGGCTTACGCCATCAACGGAAAAGGACAATCGTCTGTCGTTGGCTTTGATGGAATGACATGGTTCGACACCCTGGAGCAGCACAACACGCTGCGCGTTGAGACGGACACCGGTAGTTGTCGCGTGCAATTTGACTATCCCGCGTCAGCAAAGGGGATTACGCAAATAGGCCCACTGGTTTGTCGCCCACACTAACAGGAGTGCGCTCATGAGGTTAAGACATCTGCTACTCATCGCTGCCGTACTTTTTTGTCCGGCAATTAGCCATGCGGTAACCTGTTCGGTGAGCAATGTGCAACCCATAAATTTAGGTTCGGTCAATCCACTGTCTGCGACAGGCGCAACGTCATCAATGACGTTCAGTTACACTTGCACCAAAGAGCTTGGTGACGCGCTGGCAGGGATCAATCTCTGTTTTAATATTGGCGCCTCGGCCATCAGTGGCCAGGTGACACCGCGAAATATGTCATTAATCGGCACGCCTGCCAGAACGCTGGCATACCAGCTTTACCAGGATAGCGGGCGCACCAAAGTCTGGGGCAGCCAGTATCAGTCGGGAACCACTTTTCCCATGGTACAGCTTAACCTGCTGAATCTGACGCCAGTGACAGGTTCACTCACGGTATCGGCGCAGATCGTCACGCCACAAATCGCCGCCGTCCCCGGAAACTATCAGGATAGCTATACGGCGGCGACAGCCCTTGTCACCCTTAATCCTGGATTGCTTTTCCCGCCGACCACCTGTGGTGATACCGTTGCCGCCAGGTTTCCTTTCACCGTCACAGCTGCTGTCAGCAAACAGTGTAATATCACCTCCGCGACTAACATCAGCTTTGCTCCCACCAGCGGAACGGGTCGTAATCTCGCGGCGTCAAATAACGTAGGCGTAGCCTGCTCTAATAACACGCCTTACACCATCGGACTTCAACCCTCCAACGGCAATACGGCAGGCAGCGGCGTGATGGCAGGCACGGGGTCAAATACGGATAAAGTCCCCTACCAGCTTAGTTCGACGCCAGGTCCTTCCGGTACGATCTGGGGCAATACTGCGCTTAATACCGTTGCGGGCAGCGGCACGGGGACAACGACTACCTACCCGGTTTACGCCACCGTTCCCAGCGCGAACTACACGCCAGACAACTATGCCGATACTGTCACCATCGCCGTGACCTACTGACGCCCAGCTTAACAGCAATAAAGCAAACACATTTTATTATCATATTATTTACTTTTAGAGGTGCGTCATAAATCTGACAAATTGCGATTTTTACAAGTTATGCATATTAAACTACATAAACCGCAAAAAAAACCGCGATAACAGCCAAAACAAAGAATAACTATTCACCATCAAGCAAAAACCCACACTACTCATACCGATAATCCGTGTTAGCCAGGCAGGCCGTTCTATGAAAAAAATGTTAAATTTAGGTTTATATGGTGAGATTCACTGTATACCACGGCCAAATTAAGAACATATTACTTTTATAACTAAGGTTTATCATGGATAAGTTATCTTACGCTTCAGATAGCAGCACATCTGCCTGGAATACCTACCTGCAACAAATCGAGCGTGTGGCCCCTTACCTGGGCGAACTTTCCCATTGGGTGGACACCCTGCGCCACCCAAAACGCGCGCTGATTGTCGATATCCCGGTGCAGATGGATGACGGCACTATCCGTCATTTTGAAGGGTACCGCGTGCAACATAACCTTTCCCGCGGTCCGGGCAAAGGCGGTGTGCGTTATCATCCTGATGTTGATCTTAATGAAGTGATGGCCCTGTCTGCATGGATGACCATCAAATGCGCAGCGTTGAATCTGCCGTACGGCGGAGCCAAGGGCGGTGTGCGCGTCGATCCGTTCTCACTTTCTGAAGGTGAACTGGAGCGTTTAACCCGCCGTTATACCAGCGAAATCGGCATTATCATTGGGCCGCAGAAAGACATTCCTGCGCCGGATGTAGGTACTAACGGAAAAGTCATGGCCTGGATGATGGATACCTACTCCATGAACCACGGCACCACCGTGACCAGTGTGGTCACCGGTAAACCTATTCACCTCGGCGGCTCGTTAGGCCGTGATAAAGCCACCGGTCGCGGCGTTTTCGTCAGCGGTCTGGAAGTCGCGCGTCGTGCGAACATTGAAGTTGAAGGCGCTCGCGTGGCGGTACAAGGTTTTGGTAACGTCGGCAGCGAAGCCGCCCGCCTGTTCGCCGCAGCGGGTGCGCGTGTCGTCGCTATTCAGGATCACACCGCAACGCTGTTTAACTCCACGGGTATCGACATGACCGCGCTGTCTGCCTGGCAGTTAGAGCACAAACAGATTGCCGGTTTCCCGGGCGCTGAAACCATCGCCAGCGAAGCCTTCTGGAGCGTGGAGATGGATATCCTAATCCCTGCCGCGCTGGAAGGACAGATTACCCGTCAGCGTGCAGAAATGCTGACCTGCAAACTGGTACTTGAGGGCGCTAACGGCCCGACTTACCCGGATGCCGATGATATGCTGGCAAGCCGCGGTATCATCGTGGTACCTGACGTCGTATGTAACGCAGGCGGCGTAACCGTCAGCTACTTCGAATGGGTCCAGGATATGGCAAGCTTCTTCTGGAGTGAAGAAGAGATCAACAATCGCATGGACAAAATCATGACTGATGCGATGGTGCACGTATGGGAAAAAGCAGCTGAGAAATCCTGCTCCCTACGTACCGCAGCCTACATTGTTGCCTGCGAACGCATTCTGCTGGCACGTAAAGATCGCGGAATTTATCCGGGCTAATACGACGTCAGATACGCCAACGTTTTTGACCGACGATAAACGCCAGTCGTGAGTTACGCCAATAATGCTGCATTATTTGTGGCATTATTGGCGTGTAGTAGCCTGATTCATCTGCCCCGCTTTCTGCATTTTACTTACCCAATATCTGCGCATTTTGTTAGCCAATAAACATTAAATTCCATCGCTGCAACCATAATTTGCGTTAAGAACCCATAGCAACGCATTATTGGTTGCAATGTCTACTACCAATATTACGCCCCCCATATATATTGACGAACTGATTAAAAATCCCGAATAATTGTCGAATTATGGCATTCTGGCTGCAGGGAAAGTTGCCTGACACAGTGCGATTAGATCGGGCCGGGAAAACTCAGCGAATAACCACGTGAGAATATAATGGTCGATCATTCATCTGCTTCTGAGCACAACGATTTTACTCGTTGCCTGTCTCTTTTCGACAGCGCATTTCCACAAATCTTATCCCTGCTGGGTATGCCAGCCCCCACGCAACTTTCGCCTGATACGTTTTATTATTCACTTGATAAAGCCCGAGAGAGATTGGGCAACTGGAGCAGTGTAGCGGCCCGGTTTAACTATAATGAGCAGGAAATGGCGAGCTTTCTTGCGGCATTACGCACCTTGAACAAATGGCTCGGCAGAAATACAGATGGCCAGCCTGCCGACAGAAATCTGACCATTGCCGCGTTGCGTTTTTTGTGGCAGCTCGAATATTTGCGAGAAAAACAGCCTCAATTAACTTATTCAACGACGCTGCATAACGAAGGCGAAGAAAAGCAGTTACGTAGTTTGCAGCAGGTACGAGCATTAGAGCTGACCATTCGTAGTTTAATTAATGAAGCGTACAATAACCAACAAGCCCTACTTGAGCACTTAAACAAACTATTTGGTCAGGAACGTGTAAAAAAATGGCTCAACGTTGCCGATCGTGATGACGTATTGAGCGGTACCCTTTTCAGTGAACTCGCCTCACTATTTATTGATAAAGACGAATATCCCATCCACTACTCTCCACTTTATCAATATACCCCTTTGCTCAGCTTTGTTAACGATAAACGTAGAACACTGAATACCTTTCTTGACGATATTCGCGTAATTCGCAACCGTCTGGCGCATCATAAGCGGGTAACCTCCGTCCAAACAACATTGGTGAATTACTATTACCAAGAAATTACTGAGCCGGTACAGGAGGCCTTCGACGAAGGCCGGGTAAAAGTTAACCCTGATCGCTTTTTTGATGACAGCAATGCTGAGGTTGCTCACTATTTCGAACAGACAGCCCAAAAAATTGAAGATCTCGGCGGTGACGTTCAGGAAATAAAGGATGATCTGGTGGCTCAGGCTCAGGATATTGGAAAAATCAAAATTGATACGCGCATCATTCGCAATCGAGTAGCCTGGGTGCTGGGCGGTATCGTCGTCATTATTGTTGGCTCAGTACTGACTTTCGGAACCTCAACCAAGACGCTGGTGAATACGGAGTCCATCCGTAGCGATCTCGGGGAAGTGGGTAAAACGGTTGCTGGGGCGAAAAAAGAAACCAGTAACGATCCGCGTAAAGAACTGGCGAATATCGGCATTGCCTGGGATGAAAAAAATCTTCGCGCCGCTATCGATCGCGGTGATACCCAGGTTGTCAATCTGTTTCTTGCCGGAGGCATGCGCTGGAAACTGTATTATGCCGAAGCCGCATTACTGGAAGATCGCCAGGAAACGTTGAATGCCCTATTACAATCAGCATCGTTGATGGATGAAAAAAACGGCTGCCTCAGAATGGCCGGTAAATTACGTCAGCAAGCGGACCACAATGGCACGCTGACCCCCATACAGATTCGTTATTTAAAAACATTCTGTTCTTCTGCCAAGGATGTTCAGGGTATTAAAGCGGAACTCGACAGAGCGCTTAATTTTGAGAAAGCCCAGAAGAAAGCTTACGATGAAGAAATGGCCAAAAATGAACCTGCAGGTCGCTGTGAGCGCCGTCTGATGGCCGATAATGCGCGTGAGTTACTGGCTGACGCGGCGCAATTTTCACTGCAAAGACCGACCACTTATTCACTCCATGATGTGTTATTGAAAGAACTGAATACGCGTCTGATGTTCGGCACACTCAACGAGGCAGAGTTAAAAAGCCTGGTTAAGAACTACTGCGTAAAACAAGAAAACCATGAACCCAATATTGCGATTGGCGATAACTGGAGTCGCTCACAACGGGTCATTTATAACGTAGTCAAATAATGAGCGATCCAACAACACATTCATCGAAAGAGAATTATATGTTCGCATTCAATAATGCATGGCCGCTGTTTACTTTCGAGTTCAATCCGTCGCAGCGTGATGCACCGGCAGGCAGCCTACTGATCGGATTGGGCGACGGCAATGATACGGAAAGCCATAAGGGTGTCGCGCTCAATAACAAAGGATACCGTGCAGGTCACTACAATTCGGTGAGTGAACTGGTGGCAAATGCCGACGATCGTCAATGGTCTATATGGCGCAGTAAACTCTCAAGTGTCCAGGGAATACAACGAATCGTTATCGAAGATTTCTCTCTGGATACCTGTTTTACGCTGTTGCTGTTTTTGAACCATCTCGATGCCGCTGGTTCGCTGTCGCTATCAACACATCCGTGGCTGGAATACGTCACCGCATGGGAAAGCGGTATTTATCTGGACGGTGATGATACAACTCGTTCTGCCGCTTGCTTGTTATCCGCACTCGCGCATAGCAGACTGTGCGAGCAATCCATGGATGATACTGTCGTTGTTCGCCACAACATGCTGGCCTGCCTTCGCCTGTTGAGCGATATGATGATAGCCAACCCAGACCCCACCGCAGGCATTATGCCCATGCACACGCAATGTTATGCAAGTGCGGTCGCAAGTCTGGCGTATGAGCAACAGATTTACCAACACGTGATCAAGCGTTCGGTTACCTGCCAACTCCTGCTGGATCTCGGCACAGGCCGGCGGCAAACGGTGGTTGATGCATTGTTTATTACCGAAACGCTCCCTTCTGGGATGTTGAAAATTCTCGCGCGCTGCGATAAAGAACGCAGTTGGACGCACAATGGATTTGGGTTGCTGGCCATTTATCGACCGCGAGAAGTGGGTACGGGAAATGATATCGTTATTTCGCTCAACCCGATTCAGGGGACACGCCTTGATGCCCTGTGGTCCGCTCTGGAACAACGTGAAGATGTGGCCTGGCAAGGACTACGCCCGCACGATACTCCGCGTTTTCTCGAAAGCTATCGCCTGGCCGGAAGCGATAAATTGATCCCAGGCGCACCGAACCAACCCTGGTACGACGATCAAGGCAGAATGACGCTAATTGCGGCACCGAAGCAGCTTGCGCCCGGAGAGCCCGGCTCGAAACTGACCTGGCAAAAAGACGTTTTGCCCGCAATCTGGGAAAATTATTTTACCCGTTATCTTGATAACGCCATTGTGCCAATAGCTTTACCCGAACTTGATTGCCGCACAAAAGGTAAATGCATTCGTGTCTATCAGCATCGCATCCCGGAGGGTGGTGATATTACGATCGTCCCGCTGATGCGAATGATCGATACCCCCACCTTTCATGCCTGGCTGGCAGCACAGAGCGATAGCACGCGCGTCGTTAGGAGTCCTGCGGATCTCCCCCCCACCAGCGAGTACCACTGCCAATGGTACAGCAATATTCTGGTTGTCGCTCACCGTCATGGCGTCACAATCTTCTGTCGCGAAGAAGAGGATAAACATCTGGCGATACTGATTAAAGCGGCCATTTCTGTAGCGGATGTAAGCCATGAGTATGAAAATTTTCTGGCGAACTCTGCCCAACAGATTGGACAGTGGCTCAAGGATCTGCTCGAGTCGCAGCAAAAACACAACCGAAAGGGAAAAATTCGTCGTCTATCTGACTGGTCCGAAATGATGCTGGAAACCAAAGCCCAGGCGCTAAAAGCCATGAATAAAGGTGCTTTAGTCGGCAACGATGCCCTACATAACCAGCTGAGTGAAGATCTCTCTCGGCAGTGGGGATTGTCTGAGCAACGTCAGGAGCTCATGACGCAGATAGAGCAATTGGATCAGCTCATGCGCCAGGCTATTAGTCAGCGTCAGGAAAAACGCCAACGTATTTACGGCGCACTGTTTTCTGCTTTAGCACTCGGCGCGGCGGCTAACCATATTTGGGAACCGATTAAAGAGATAAAAACAACAAACCTTTATGAATGGCAACTCATGCTATTCAAAGAGCAGCCAGCCCCAGCAATGGACAAGTTACAGGCGATTGCTGCAGATGCCGCGCGATATGAAGTCTATACCCTGGCTATTCTGCTAATTTTTGGTTTTATTGGTTTTATCTTGTTCTGGTTTTTCGATTTTAATGGCAAAGAAGAGTAAGGAATAACGTTTTAATCATGATGCCGTCAGCATAAACTTTGCCGCATCTCTCACTTCCGCTGTTTTATGCACCACCACGTTTCAATATGGAACATTAAAAGATGCTAATGTTCCGTATTGAAACGCCCTTCACAGCAATTTTCTTTTGCGTACCCGTATGCAAAATTACCTTATCGGCAGCGAGCGGTCGCCGTGACGTTGAACCAACCGATACCCTACATCAGATGCCTGCCCGAATTTGGCAGCCATCCAGGACTGTCTGCGGAGCATAAATAATGAAAAAATTGATCAACCGTGTTGAAGACGTACTGAATGAACAACTCGCCGGACTGGCGAAAGCGTATCCTTCCCTGGCATTGCATCAGGATCCGGTATATGTCACCCGCGCAGATGCGCCGGTGATGGGCAAAGTGGCACTGCTTTCCGGTGGCGGCAGCGGACACGAACCTATGCACTGCGGCTACATTGGTCAGGGCATGCTCTCTGGCGCCTGCCCGGGTGAGATTTTTACCTCACCCACGCCGGATAAAATGTTCGAATGCGCCATGCAAATTGACGGTGGCGAAGGCGTGCTGCTGATAATCAAAAATTACACCGGCGACATTCTTAATTTCGAAACCGCTACCGAGCTGCTGCACGAAAGCGGTGTCAAAGTCACCACCATGGTGGTGGATGACGACGTGGCGGTGAAAGACAGTTTGTATACCGCCGGTCGACGTGGCGTGGCGAATACCGTATTGATCGAAAAACTGGTCGGCGCGGCCGCCGAACGTGGTGATTCGCTGGAAGCCTGTGCGGCGTTGGGCCGTAAGCTGAATAACCAGGGCCACTCCATTGGCATAGCCATTGGTGCCTGTACCGTTCCAGCCGCCGGACAACCGTCTTTCACGCTGCAGGATAACGAAATGGAATTTGGCGTAGGTATCCACGGGGAACCGGGCATAGACCGTCGCCCCTTCACCTCTCTCGATCAGACCGTTGATGAAATGTTCGATACCCTGCTGGAAAACGGTAACTACAGCCGTACACTCCGCCACTGGGACAACGTCCAGGGCGCGTGGCAGGAAGGTAAAGAAAGCAAGCGGGCGTTACAGAGTGGCGATCGCGTTATTGCGCTGGTCAATAATCTCGGCGCGACGCCGTTGTCTGAACTCTTCGGCGTATATAACCGCCTCGAAAGCCGTTGTCAGGATGCAGGCATTGTCATTGAGCGCAACCTGATCGGCTCTTACTGTACCTCTCTGGATATGACCGGTTTCTCGATCACCCTGTTACAGGTAGATGACGAAACGCTGAGCTTATGGGATGCACCGGTTCACACCCCTGCTCTCAACTGGGGTAAATAAGGAGATTTATGATGTCCCTCAACAGAACGCAAATTGTTAACTGGCTCTATCGTTGCGGCGAGATCTTCACCACAGAAAGTGATTTTCTCACCGGACTTGACCGGGAGATCGGCGATGCCGACCACGGTCTGAACATGCATCGTGGTTTCAGCAAAGTCGTTGAAAAGCTGCCGTCCATCGCAGACAAAGACATCGGCTTTATTTTGAAAAACACCGGTATGGTGCTGCTCTCAAGCGTCGGCGGGGCCAGTGGACCGCTGTTTGGCACCTTTTTTATTCGCGCCGCTCAGGTGACTCAGGCTCATCAAAGCCTGACGCTTGAAGAGCTGTATCAAATGATGCGTGATGGCGCAGAAGGTGTGATTAGCCGCGGTAAGGCTGAACCTGGCGACAAAACCATGTGCGACGTCTGGCTGCCAGTAGTCGAGTCCTTACGCCAGTCCTGCGAGCAGAAACTGAGTGTACAAGCAGCGCTGGAAGCGGCAAGCCAGCAAGCGGAAGCCGCAGCACAAAGCACCATCACCATGCAGGCTCGCAAAGGCCGTGCCAGCTATCTTGGTGAGCGCAGTATTGGGCATCAGGATCCCGGCGCAACATCGGTGATGTTTATGATGCAAATGCTGGCTCAGGCGTCCAGAGAGTAAGGATAAAGCGATGGTAAACCTGGTTATTGTTTCTCACAGCGCCCAACTGGGCGAAGGCGTCGGCGCGCTGGCCCGGCAGATGTTAATGGGCGGTGATTGCAAAATCGCCATTGCCGCAGGCATTGACGATCCTGAGAATCCGATTGGCACCGATCCGATCAAGGTGATGGAAGCCATCGAGTCCGTGGCCGATACGGACCACGTGCTGGTGATGATGGATATCGGTAGTGCATTACTGAGTGCGGAAACCGCGCTGGAACTGCTCGACCCTGGCATTGCCGCCAAAGTGCGTTTGTGCGCAGCACCACTGGTTGAAGGCACACTGGCCGCGACGGTTAGCGCCGCCGCGGGTGCTGATATCGATCGGGTCATCCGTGATGCCATGAACGCCCTCGACGCCAAATGTGAGCAACTGGGTTTACCTTCGCCATCCGCAGCGAAACCCGCATCTGCTGTACAGTCTCCCGATGCAGATGCCCGTTCTGTTGCCATTGTGGTGAAAAACCCTAACGGCATCCACGTTCGCCCGGCTTCGCGGCTGGTTTCCGCGTTGTCTGGTTTTAACGCCGACATGTGGCTGGAGAAAAACGGCAAGTGTGTGGTTCCTGATAGCCTGAATCAGATAGCTCTGCTGCAGGTACGCTGTAATGACACACTGCGCCTGATTGCCAAAGGCGAACAGGCAGAGGATGCGCTGGCCGCATTTAAACAGCTGGCGGCAGAGAATTTTGGTGAATCGCTCGAGTCCGCGCATGCTGATAACAAGGCAACTCAGGCTCCCTCAAAAGTCACGGGGACGGCATTTTGTTACACGCCGTTCTCGCCCGAGGTAAATCCGCAACCCGCCGCATCACTCCAGGCTGAGCAGCAACGATTACAGGCTGCCATCCAAAGTACGCTGAACGATCTGAGCGAACTCACCGCACTTGCTGAAGAACGATATTCCGCAGATATCGCTGCCATCTTCTCCGGTCACCACACGCTGTTGGACGATCCTGAACTTTTTGAAATGGCCTGCGATGTAATGCGCGAAAAGCAGTGCAGCGCCGCCTGGGCCTGGCATCAGGTGCTGAGCGATCTCAGCCAGCAGTATTTACAGCTCGATGATCCTTATCTGCAGGCGCGATACATTGATATTGAAGATTTGCTGTCTCGTTCACTGCAGCATTTGACGGGAGAGAGCGCACAAATTCCCGCATTTTTGCGCCCCACTATCCTGGTCGCTGATGTCATTTATCCGTCTACGGTACTGCAACTCGATCCGAAGACCATCAAAGGTATCTGCCTGCGGGACGGCAGCGAAGCCTCGCATCCGGCGATTATCGCTCGTGAAATGGATCTGTGCTGGATGTGTCAGCAAGGCACGGCTCTCGATAGCATCAAGATGGGCGATACACTGACCATTGACTGTGTCACACAGCGGATAACCCGCGCAAACTGATTCCGAA
Source organism: Citrobacter sp. Cpo221 (assembly GCF_030332345.1). Taxonomy (NCBI): domain Bacteria; kingdom Pseudomonadati; phylum Pseudomonadota; class Gammaproteobacteria; order Enterobacterales; family Enterobacteriaceae; genus Citrobacter; species Citrobacter sp. Cpo221. The sequence goes on along the minus strand of NZ_JAOWIA010000053.1, from coordinate 73,943 downwards.
GCACACCCTTTCCAACAAAGGGTGTGCTTCTTCTCTATTCACGTCGGGAAATGTCTGTTTATTCGCAAAATGGGGAGCCGATCACGCGCAACGGTCATTCCTGAACTAAGGTTTTCTCATGGTAAATGCCGCTACTTCGGCACGCCGCTAAGGAGATTAACCGATGATAACGCCAGCAACTCGCCATCCTGGCCTGCTCTCTGTTGCAATAAAACTGACGCTCGCAAGCACCTTTTTTGCCCTTTCCTCTTTTACCGTCAACGCCGAGGACGCACCAGCCGCTACGCCTGCGCCGCCTGATATTCTGCTTGGTCCCCTGTTTAACGATGTACAAACAGCCAAACTGTTTCCTGACCAGAAAACCTTTGCCGACGCGGTGCCAAACAGCGATCCATTAATGATCCTTGCCGATTACCGGATGCAGAAAAACCAGTCCGGATTCGACTTACGCCATTTTGTGCAAGTGAATTTCACCTTGCCGAAAGACGGCGAGAAATACGTGCCCCCGGCCGGGCAATCACTACGCGAACATATTGACGGACTGTGGCCAGTACTCACTCGTTCGACCACCACCGCTGAAAAATGGGATTCGCTGCTGCCGCTCCCGGAGCCGTATGTGGTACCTGGCGGGCGTTTTCGCGAAATATATTATTGGGACAGCTATTTCACCATGCTGGGGCTTGCCGAGAGCAATCACTGGGATAAAGTCTCGGACATGGTGGCAAACTTCGCTTACGAGATTGATTCCTGGGGACACATTCCTAACGGTAACCGCACCTACTACCTGAGCCGTTCGCAACCGCCGTTCTTTGCCTTTATGGTTGAACTGCTGGCGCAGCACGACGGGAATGATGCGCTGAAAAAATACCTCCCGCAGATGCTCAAAGAGTACAGCTACTGGATGGAAGGCATCGAAACACTCCAGCCCGGTCAGCAAAATAAGCGCGTGGTTAAACTGGATGACGGCACCATTTTGAACCGCTACTGGGATGAGCGCGATTCGCCTCGGCCAGAGTCGTGGGTAGAGGATATTGCCACCGCTAAAAGCAACCCAAACCGCCCGGCCACAGAAATCTACCGCGACCTGCGTTCAGCTGCCGCGTCCGGTTGGGATTTTAGTTCCCGCTGGATGGACAATCCTAATCAGCTGGGCACTCTGCGCACCACCAGCATCGTTCCGGTCGATCTCAATGCGTTGATGTACAAAATGGAAAAAATGATCGCCCTCGCCAGCAAGGCTGCCGGTGATGATGCCAAAGCGGCGCAGTACGATGGCTTCGCTAATGCCCGACAAAAAGGGATCGAGAAGAACCTGTGGAACGACAAAGAAGGCTGGTATGCCGACTACGATCTGAAAAGCCACAAAGTACGCAACCAGCTCACGGCTGCCGCCCTGTTCCCGCTATATGTCAAAGCAGCGGCAAAAGATCGCGCCAGTAAAGTCGCCACGGCCACCCAGGCACATCTGCTGCAACCGGGCGGCCTTGCTACCACGTCGGTGAAAAGCGGCCAGCAGTGGGATGCCCCCAATGGCTGGGCCCCGCTCCAGTGGGTCGCAGCATCCGGGTTACAGAATTACGGTCAGGATACTGTCGCCATGGACGTGACCTGGCGATTCCTCACCAATGTTCAACACACCTACGATCGCGAGAAAAAGCTGGTTGAGAAGTATGACGTGAGCACCACTGGAACCGGCGGTGGCGGCGGTGAGTATCCGTTGCAGGATGGTTTCGGCTGGACCAACGGCGTAACGCTGAAAATGCTCGACCTGATTTGCGCCAAAGAAAAGCCCTGTGACAACGTACCCGCGTCGCGACCTACCCCTGCAAGTACAGCGCCAGTCGAGTCTAAAAAACAGACTCAACCGACGCCATAACATCATAGCCTGAGCCGTTTTACTTCCTGAATCCGCGCTTCGTCGCGGATTTTTCTTTCTTATATTTCCCCCTTCCAGCTGTCTCTATGGCCTCTAGCCCTTATGGGGTATCCGGGGTTTTCATCCGTGAGAAATTGATTCTGAACATGTTTTTATTCGATATATATGTAAATATATAGCGATTTTGTAACCTTCAGGATAACAATAATGCCACTGACAAGACGGATGTTTGCCCAACTCGTGGCATCTGCACTGCTGCTCCGCCATCTTCCCGCGTTTGCTCAAACCTCGCTGACTGTAGCTATTGGAGACTCTCCGAAGCCAGAAATGACCCAACGCGTGGTCAGCGCGGGCGCACCTGCTGACATGCTGCTGCTGGCCGTCGCACCGGAAAAACTGGTGGGGCTTTCCTCCTTTGATTTCTCTCGCCAGACCGCCATCCCGTTTAACGATAACATTCGGACTTTGCTGAAACTCGGCAGGCTGGCGGGGCGCGCCAGCACACTCTCGCTTGAAGCACTCCTGGCGCTCAAACCTGACCTGGTTATTGACTGCGGTAATGCCGATGAAACCTGGCTTTCTCAGGCCAGACAAGTGAGCGCACAAACACACATTCCCTGGCTGCTGATTAACGGCGAATTGCGCCATACCCCAGAACAGCTGCGCGCAGTCGGTGAAGTATTGGGCGTCGTCTCGCGAACCGCAATGCAGGCCGCGCTGGCCCGTCGATTTATCGATGATGCAATAGCTTTCTCGCATTCACCCGCGGCGAATCTGCGTTTTTATGCCGCGCGCGGTGCCAGAGGACTGGAGACTGGTTTACAAGGTTCTCTGCATACCGAAGCGGCAGAACTACTGGGGTTGCACAATGTGGCGCACATCCCCGGGCGACAGGGACTCACACAGGTTTCAATGGAAAATCTGCTCAGCTGGCAGCCGGATATTATCCTGGTACAGGATGCGGTGACAGCGCAGTTCCTACGAGAAGATCCGGTCTGGCAAGGAGTCAAAGCGGTTGCTGACCGGCGCATTCTGTTTCTCAGCGGTCTGCCGTTTGGCTGGCTGGATGCACCTCCCGGCATCAACCGTTTACTGGGGTTACGCCGCCTGCACGCCTGGCTTGATCCTCAGGTTAACACGAGCTTTAAAGCTGATATGCAGCGCTACAGTGAGTTGTTCTGGCACACCACGCTAAGCGACGCACAGTATCAAAGGTTGGTGGCAGTTTGATGAAAACATCAACCCTCGGTTTTCTGATGATTGCTGCGGTGGTGCTTTGCGCGAGCGTCGCTGCAGTATCAGGCGCGTATCGCCTGGATGCACAGCAGGTTCTGAATCTCGTGGCCGGTACAGATGGCGTTCCAATGCAGGACAAAATCGTCTTCTGGCAAATCCGCCTGCCACGCATACTGGCTGCATTGCTGCTCGGCGCGGCGCTGGCGGGCGCAGGAACCACCTATCAGGGCATGTTCCGCAACCCGCTGGTCTCGCCGGATATTCTCGGCGTGGCAGCGGGTGCGGGTTTAGGTGCCTGTTTAGCAATCCTGTTAGGTTTACCGATCCTGTTCATTCAGCTGTATGCGTTCATGGGCGGTTTATTCGTGGTCGCCGGTGTCTGGTTAATTACCCGACGAGTCAAGCGACACGACCCGGTGTTAACACTGGTGCTAGTCGGGATTGCGCTGGGTACGGTATGCGGTGCGGGAATTTCACTCATCAAAACGCTGGCCGACCCGTATACCCAACTCCCCTCTATCACTTTCTGGCTGCTTGGCGGTTTATCGACGATCACGCTGCACGACCTGTGGTTCTCGGCACCGCTGATCTTCGCAGGACTCGTCCCGCTATTGCTGCTGCGCTGGCGCATGAACCTGCTCACCCTGTCGGATGATGAAGCACGATCGCTTGGCATCAACGTCTCGCGATTGCGGCTGGGACTGATCGTCTGCGCAACGTTAATCACCGCCTGTACCGTCGCCATCGCGGGCATTATCGGCTGGATTGGGCTGGTTGTGCCGCACATCGGCAGACTCCTCTGTGGCAATAACCACCAGCAGTTGCTGCCGGTTTCCATGGGGGTCGGCGCCATTTTGCTACTGCTCACCGATACTCTCGCCCGTACGCTGAGCAGCACGGAAATTCCGCTGGGGATCCTGACTGCATTTATTGGCGCACCGTTCTTTTTGCTGCTTTTGCTACGGGGAAATCGCCCATGACGCTACTGACCTTGCGCCACGCGTCGTTGGGATACCACAGTCAACAGCCCGTGTTACGCGATGTTTCATTTCAGGTTTCGCCCGGCTCCGTTTGTTGTCTGATTGGGGCCAACGGCAGTGGAAAAACCACCCTGATGCGCACCATTCTCGGCGTTCTTCCGCCGCTTCACGGAGACATCCTGCTTGATGGTGTCGCGGTGAATCATCTTAGCGATCGGCAACGCGCTTCGGCCATCGCCTGGGTCCCTCAGGCGCATGACGGCGCGTTTGCCTTCACTGCGCTGGACATGGTGATGATGGGGCAGACCCCGCAACTGGCGGCATTTGCGGTTCCCGGCGCTAAAGAACGCGAAATTGCGCATCAACAACTGGCGATGCTGGGGATCTCTCACCTTGCGCCCCGGCGCTGGAACACGCTGAGCGGCGGAGAGCGCCAACTGGTGTTGATTGCCCGCGCACTGGCGCAACGCCCACGCCTTTTGTTGCTGGATGAACCTGCTTCCAGCCTGGATTTTGGGCATCAGATCCGTCTGCTCGACACGCTGATAACACTTAAAAATTCGGGTATGGCCCTGCTGATGTCAACGCATCATCCGTTGCACGCCCGGGCAATCGCCGACAGCGTGGTACGCGTTGAACCGAACGGTGCAGTGTCGCAGGGGCTTCCTGAACAGCAGCTCGCCACCGATCGTCTGGCAGCGCTGTATCGCGTTACACCGTCACAAATCGCCCATCACCTCTTTGGCTCACACAACTAAGGAATAAGAATGCTCATTGACGACATTGATTTTGCCGATCTTTACCGTAAACAGTTACAGCTGGCGAACAGAACCGAGAAAAAACCGGAGCACTGGGATAAGCGTGCGGAAAAAATGGCAGAGAATTGCGCCTCATTAACCGACAGCTATCTGCTACAGCTGTTGGGAAAAATCGACCTGAAAGGGGCGGAGTCGCTGTTTGATATGGGCTGCGGTCCCGGTACGGTTTCGCTGGCGTTGGCTAAAAAGATGCCAATAGTTTACGGAGTAGATTACAGCCAGGGAATGCTGAGCGTAGCTGCCCGCCGCGCTGCGCAAATGAACGCCCGTCACGTACAGTGGGTGCAGCGGGCCTGGGAGGAACACTGGGATGATTTACCCCAGTGCGATATCGCCGTCGCTTCGCGCTCTACGCTGGTTGCCGATATGCGCCAGGCGATGACCAAACTGAATAATCAGGCCCGGCTGCGGGTTTACACCACTCATCTCGTCAGTTCATCTTTCGTTTCCCCCACCATTCAACGTGCGCTGGGCCGCGAAGTGATTGAGCTTCCCAACTATATCTACGCGCTTAATGTCCTGTATCAGATGGGGATCCACGTGCATGTTGATTTTATCCGCGGGCCCAACTGTCAGCAGGACAACAGCACCTGGACGCGTTTTCTGGAAAACGTGCGCTGGAGTATGGGTGAACTGAGCGCCGACGAGGTCGAACGTCTGGAAACCTGGTATCAACAGCAGGATCCACGCACGATTGCCCCCGCCAGCCGTGACTGGGCGCTTATCTGGTGGGACAGCGTTCCGCGGGAGGCACTGCAATGATCTACTTTTCGCAGGCGCAAACCGACGCGCTGCTGCTGGAAGATATTCAGGGCGGCGACCTGACTACCCGCGCGTTGGGTATTGGCGCACAGCCGGGCGTTATGGAATTTTACCATCGCCAGGGCGGGTGCGTTAGCGGCACCGCCGTTGCCAGGCAAATGCTCGCCTCATTAGGGCTGACCATCAGCGACATGGTTGCCGATGGTGAACAGGTAAGTGCAGGACAGCGATTGATTTGCGCACATGGGAATGCGGCGGCGCTGCATCAGGGCTGGAAAGCGGTACAAAATGTCCTGGAATGGAGCTGCGGGGTTTCGGGCTATCTTGAGAGCATGTTGAGCCAACTGCGCCAACGCTATCCTGATGGGCAGATTGCCTGCACCCGCAAAGCCATTCCCGGCACGCGTTTGTTGGCGACTCAGGCAATACTCGCCGCGGGAGGCATTATCCATCGCGGAGGATGCGCCGAAACGGTACTGCTGTTTGCTAATCACCGCCATTTTCTTACCAATCCAAACGACTGGTCAGGTGCGATTGCGCGCTTACGCAGCCATGCGCCAGAAAAAAAGATCGTGGTTGAAGCAGATACGCCAGATGAGGCATTAGCCGCGCTACGCGCCGCGCCCGATGTCCTGCAACTCGACAAATTTACCCCTGAGCAAGCAACAGAAATTGTCCGCCAGGCCCCTTCTCTGGCCCCCCATTGTACGCTGGCGCTGACTGGCGGCATTACCCTCGCCTCGCTGGCGAGTTATCTCGACTGTGGCATCAGACTTTTCATCACTTCCGCGCCTTACTACGCTCCGCCTGCGGATATCAAAGTTAGCCTGAGCCCGGACACACGTGGCATATAACATTAATAAATGGACTAAAAATAATGAATTTCAACAAAAGTTGTCTTTACACAGCCCTGTCGTTTGCTTTCGCGCACAGTGCTTTTGCTGGGCAGGAAAGCGAAACCATGACCGTCTGGTCAAGCCCGGCCTCCGCGGCAACCACTACGGTTCTCGGCCAGGAAACGATGCAGCAACTGGATAAGCAAAACGTGGCGCAGGCGCTGAGCGTTGTCCCCGGCGTCGTGCTGCAAAAGTCAGGCAACCGCAATGAGCAGCAGGTGAAAGTCCGCGGTTTTGACAGCCGTCAGGTTCCCGTCTATTTTGACGGCGTGCCGGTATACATCCCCTATGACGGCAACCTCGATTTAGGCCGTTTTCTGACCTCCGATATCGCTTCGGTTGAAGTATCCAAAGGCTACTCGTCTCTGCTACAAGGGCCGAACCAGATGGGCGGCGCCATCAATATCACCACCAAAAGACCTACCAAACCGATTGAAGGCAGCATTGGCTATCGCCAGGGCTGGAGTCGTAGCAAAGACAATGCCCACGATATGCACGCTTCATTTGGCGCCAGCAACGATCTCGGCTACATCCAGCTCAGTGGCAGTCAGTTGAAGCAGGATTTCCTTGGGTTACCGCACGGCGTGGACAACCCTGTTGCGGGCAGCAACGGCAAAATGATCAACTCCTCTGCCGATGACAAACGCGGCATCGTGAAGCTGGGCTTTACCCCACGTGGTGATGACGAATATGTGCTGACCTATATTAATCAGGACGGTGAAAAAGATAACCCGCCGTACGCTGGAACCAGCAGTCAGAAATCACGCTACTGGCAATGGCCACAGTACGATAAAGAGAGCTATTACTATCAGGGCACTACCCATCTGGGCGACCGTTTTACCCTGAAAAGCCGTCTGTATCGCGACACATTTGAAAATACGTTGATGATGTACAACTCGCTTGCCGATCTGAAAAACAAAAAAGGCAGCTACAGTCATTATTCAGACTATAGCGATGGGGCTGGTCTGCAGCTCGCTGCGGATATGCGTGAAAACGACCAGCTCTCTTTCGCGGTGAACTGGAAGGATGATGTTCACCGCGAGAAAGGCGCACCTAATGCGGCTTACGACCGTTACGAAGACCGCACCTGGTCCGTTGCCAGTGAATATCAGTGGGCAGCGGCGGATAATGTCGATGTAGTGGCGGGAATAAGCTATGACTGGCGCGACAGTCTGGAAGGCATGAAGCACGAGAAAAATGGCAGCGTCACCCACTATGATGACAACAATCAGTCAGCTTTCAACTGGCAGATGATGACCAAATATCACTTCGATAATGCTGACACATTAGCGCTGTCCTACTCTGACAGAACGCGTTTCCCGACGTTGAAAGAGCGCTACACCACCTCGAAACCGGCCTATAACCAGGTGGCGCTGGTCAATCCGCAGCTTAAACCGGAACGCGCTCGCAGCGTGGATCTGACCTGGAATGGTTCACTTGGCAAAGACTGGGGATTCGAAGCCAGCGTCTATTACAATCGCATCAGCGATGCCATTCTTTCGCACAATATTGATGCCGATACCATCCAGAATCAGAACAGCGGCCGGGTGGATTACACCGGTCTGGATGCAGGCGTTAAAGGTAAAGTCTTTGATATGCTGGATGTTGGGCTGAGCTATGGCCTGATTCATGCGGATGTCAAACGCAGCGACATCGGCAAAATAACCGATTTGCCGACGCAAACCCTCACCGCATGGATGACGCTGAAACCGTGGGATCCGTTGAGCATTACGCTGTCTGAAGAGGCCCGCTCATCGAGCTATAGCAATAGCGACGGCTCGCAGAAAGCCGCAGGTTTCGCCATTACCCATTTACGCGCCGACTACGCCATCGGTCACGGGTTTAGCGTCAACGCTTCGGTCAATAACCTGTTCGATACACAATACGTGTACAGCGAAGGATTTATCGAAGAAGGCCGTAATTACTGGGCTGGGATTGAGTACCAGTTCTGACTTAGCGATACAGAGAAACGGCCCCGCTCGGGGTAATGCTGTTCAGTTAACGCCTCAGTTTCAGAAAGTATCACCTGTGAGGGTAGAAGTTATGAATATGCACTCTCAGAGAAAGGGTTCCGTTCACCTCATGTTCATCGCTTCTCTGAAACGCCGGCTCCTGTGAACGTGTAAAGGGCGTTCTCCGCCACGCCCTTTACAATCCCGGCTCCCGGCGGGAAAATTGTTGCTGCGCAATACCCTCCGCTTATTCCTTCAGGCTACCGGGCCGGGCGCGAGGTAGCATCCATGCAAAGCGCGCCCTGAGCCAGCATCCATGCTGGCTCTCCCGGCCTTACGGAATCACGTCGGCAATTTTCAGCCGGACCAGCCCACACCTGACCATCTGCGTTTTTTTGTTTAAACAGCAAAAAAGATTTAACTGGAAGTCAGTGCGTTGAAGCGATGACCCCGGTCCGGCTGAAAATCGATGAGGCGTTGACGACTGACCGGGTCTGCCCGCAGGGATGCGGGCAGAGGGGACGGCCTGCACGGATGCAGGCTCGGCCCCGACCCGACAGGCAGACGGAATAAGACGAATAGCTCGCGTAGCGACGATTTTCCCGCCGGGAGCCTGGGATGCAAGGGAGGCGGCGGTGAGCCACCCTTGCACGTTCACGGGTATCTGCGCTTCAGAGAAATGGCACAACTAAGGTGAACGGAACGCTAAGCAAGAATCACATGTTCACCAGACATGCTTAACTGAACAGCATTACTGCTCGGGCGCCGTTCGATTAATCTCGTCGTACAAGCCGAAAAACTCCCAGCACAACAATCGCGCCGACCACGGCCACCAGGAAGCTGTGGAGATTAAACCCGCTGACATCGCCGCCAATACCAAACATCGTTGCCAGCCATCCACCGACCACAGCACCAACGACACCCAGAATACAGGTCAGGATAAATCCCCCGCCATCGCGCCCCGGCATAATCAGTTTGGCGATAACCCCCGCAATCAGACCAAAAATAATCCAGGCAATAATTCCCATTTTCAGGCCCTCTTTCCAGTGAACGCACGCGCAAGACATTCCTGCGCCAGCACTTAAAGTATAGGCAAGCCGTCGCGACATGCTTTTATCACGCAGACTTAATTCATTGGGTTTGGTAAAAAATTTCATCCATTTGTATTAAGTTCCGTCGATTGATGCCGATAACCCAACGACAAACTAGGCATCCAGGAGTCATTAGGTGTGAGTAACTACAATGAGCAGTTCCTGAAGCAAAATCCGTTAGCGGTGTTAGGTGTACTTCGGGACTTAAAGTCGCAGCAGGTTCCACTGCGTATCTCCTGGTCGGGCGGCCAGTTCATCAGCAAAGTTCTGGCCGTCAGCCCGGACGAGCTGGTCATGGATTTTGGCAGCCAGGAATATGAAAACCAGGCCGTACAGCGGGCCAGCCAGATCTCGATTATCGCCGAAACGCAGGGAGCCAAAGTAGAATTCACCCTGCCACAGCTGAAAAAAGGCGAGTATCAGCAACTGCCGGCGTTTATTTCATCCTTGCCGCCTTCTCTGTGGTTTGTGCAGCGTCGCGAATATTTCCGCATCGGCGCTCCGCTGCACCCTCCCTATCGCTGCACGGCAAAAATGCCGGACAACAGCACGCTGTGCTTTCGCTTATTCGATTTATCTCTCGGCGGCATGGGCGGGCTGTTAGAAACGGCAAAACCAGAGGGGTTGGCTGAAGGTATGCGCTTCGCGCAGGTTGAACTGAATATGGAGCAATGGGGGGTGTATCACGTTGACGCCCAGCTCATTTCCATTAGCGAGCGCAAAGTTATCGACAGTAAAAACGAAACCATTACCACTCCCCGCCTGAGCTTTCGTTTTCTCAACGTCGGCCCGGCGGTGGAGCGGAACTTACAGCGGATTATTTTTTCCCTTGAGCGCGAAGCCCGGGAAAAGTCGAACAAGGTGCGCGATTAGCATCACCTGAATTACATTACATCCAGCGCTTGCTGAAGCTTCCAGATATAGCGCGGAGCCTGCGGCGCCGGATGATTGTCCGCAACATGTTCAATAAATTCATCCGGGCTGAGATCGTTGATCTTATTGATGGCTTTCTTCCTGTCGGAAGAGAACGTTCGCAGCAATGCGCCTGCACCGTTGGCGTACGATACCACCAGTGCATATTGCATCACCTGCGGATCCTCGATCCCTGCCAACGGCCCGGTTTCCAGAATACTCAGGTATGCGGCCCCCATTGAGATATTGCGTTCGGGATTTTTCAACTCGCTGGTCGACGGCTCTCCGCTCCATCCCATGCGACGATAAACATCGCGTCCTGAAGTTGAGGCTTTCAACTGCATCAGACCAATCGCATTGGACTTACTGACCGCATTCGGATTTCCGCCTGATTCAATGGCAATAATAGCGGTAATCAATTGTGGACTGACACCCCAGGCCGCACCGGCTTTTTCACTGATCGGCATCCATTGCATTGCGCGTTTAACCGGAACTTCAGCATTCCACGGCGGGTTTTTGTAATCATGTTTTGAACTACAGCCCGCAAGTAATACAACCAAAAAAGCAAACCATCTCAATTTCACGTCATCTATCCTTATAGCCGGAACCTGTCGCTGAGGTGACAACGACATACCTACGCGGCATGATATACATTTGGTTTTAGTTGTAGCAAGGAAATGCCATGTCCCGGTTTCACTTAATTGCCCCGTCGGGCTACTGTATCAATCAGCAGGCTGCCTTACGTGGGCTTGCGCGTCTTACTGAGGCCGGTCATCAGGTCGACAATTCAGCAGTCATTGCGCGCCGCTGCCAGCGTTTTGCAGGTACAGAGGCAGAAAGGCTTGCTGATGTTAACTCGCTCGTTAATCTGAAAACCCCCGATACTATTGTGATGGCGGTACGCGGCGGCTATGGCGCGAGCCGTTTACTGGCAGAAATTGACTGGCAGGGGCTGGCAGCCCGCCAGCAACAAGATCCGTTGCTGCTGTGCGGACACAGCGATTTTACGGCGATCCAGTGTGGTCTGCTGGCACAGGGGAATGTGATTAGCTTCAGCGGCCCGATGCTGGCGGCGAACTTCGGTGCCGAAGAAATGAACGCATTCACCGAGTACCATTTCTGGCAGGCTTTGCGTAATGCCCAATTTACCCTCGAATGGCAGGGTGAGGGTCCGCAGTGCGCAACTGAAGGTACACTGTGGGGCGGAAATCTGGCGATGATCATTTCGCTGATGGGTACACCGTGGATGCCGGCTATCAAAAACGGCATTTTGGTGCTGGAAGACATTAACGAGCATCCATTCCGTGTCGAGCGTATGCTGCTGCAGCTGTACCACGCCGGAATACTGGCCCAGCAAAACGCCATTATTCTTGGCAGTTTTAGCGGTAGCGCACCCAATGATTACGATGCCGGTTACAATCTTGATTCAGTTTGTGATTTTCTGCGCGCCAGATTATCAGTACCGTTGATCTGCGGCCTCGATTTTGGCCATGAACAACGCACTGTCACCTTGCCTTTGGGAGCCAATGCGGTGCTGAAAAATGATAAAAACGGCACTCAGCTCACCTTAAGTGGGCATCCGGTACTAAAATCGTAAAAAAAGCGGCTAATAGGGCTAAGTAAAACGCTGTTTCTGTCGTTATTATGGTAGGGTTTATTAATACGAAACAGCGTAATTCAGGAGTAACCGAACGTTGGATGCCGCAGCAATTATTAGCCTTTTTATTTTGGGTTCCGTTCTCGTCACCTGCAGTATCTTACTCAGTTCATTCTCATCACGTCTCGGTATCCCAATTCTGGTGATATTTCTCGCTATCGGTATGTTAGCGGGCGTGGATGGTATAGGCGGCATACCTTTCGATAACTATCCATTCGCCTACATGGTGAGTAACCTGGCACTGGCGGTTATCCTGCTCGACGGCGGGATGCGCACCCAGGCCAGCTCTTTTCGCGTTGCGTTAGGCCCGGCGCTATCGTTGGCGACGGTCGGTGTGCTGATTACTTCCGGACTCACCGGCATGATGGCCGCGTGGCTGTTTCATCTGGATCTTATCGAAGGACTCCTGATTGGCGCGATTGTTGGTTCAACCGACGCCGCGGCGGTCTTTTCCCTGCTTGGCGGTAAGGGGCTTAACGAACGCGTTGGCTCTACGCTGGAAATTGAATCCGGCAGTAATGACCCGATGGCCGTGTTTTTGACCATCACGCTCATCGCCATGATCCAAAACCACGAGACCGGTTTAAGCTGGATGTTCGCGGTGCACATTATCCAGCAGTTTGGCTTAGGCATCATTATCGGTCTTGGCGGTGGATATATGCTCCAGCAGATGATTAACCGCATTTCGCTGCCTGCCGGACTGTATCCGCTATTGGCGTTAAGCGGTGGGATCCTGATTTTTGCCCTGACCACTGCGCTGGAAGGCAGCGGTATTCTGGCGGTTTATCTGTGTGGTTTCCTGCTGGGGAATCGCCCTATTCGCAACCGGTTTGGCATTCTGCAAAACTTCGACGGTCTGGCATGGCTGGCGCAAATCGCCATGTTCCTGGTGCTCGGACTGCTGGTTACGCCATCCGACCTGCTGCCTATCGCAATCCCGGCACTGATTTTGTCTGCGTGGATGATATTCATTGCCCGCCCGCTTTCGGTCTTCGCGGGACTGCTGCCGTTTCGTGGCTTTAATCTGCGCGAGCGCATTTTCATCAGTTGGGTGGGTCTGCGCGGTGCGGTACCCATCATCCTCGCCGTCTTCCCAATGATGGCGGGTCTGGAGAACGCGCGCCTGTTCTTTAACGTCGCCTTCTTCGTGGTACTTATCTCGTTGCTGTTTCAGGGAACGTCGCTTTCATGGGCTGCTAAAAAAGCCAAAGTGGTGGTCCCTCCCGTCGGCTGGCCCGTGTCGCGCATTGGTCTGGATATTCATCCGGATAACCCGTGGGAGCAGTTTGTTTATCAGCTCAGCGCGGATAAGTGGTGTGTGGGCGCCGCACTGCGCGACCTGCATATGCCGGAAGAAACGCGAATAGCCGCCCTGTTTCGTGACAACGTGCTGTTTCACCCCTCCGGCAGTACGCGTCTTCGCGAAGGCGATGTATTGTGTGTTATTGGCCGCGAGCGCGATCTCCCGGCTCTTGGCAAGCTGTTCAGCCAGTCGCCACCTGTGTCGTTAGACCAGCGCTTCTTCGGTGATTTTATTCTTGAAGCCAGCGCAAAATATGCCGATGTGGCACTGATTTATGGCCTGGATGATGGCACCGAGTATCGTGATAAGCAGCAAACGCTGGGTGAAATTGTCCAGCATCTGCTTGGTGCCGCGCCGGTCGTCGGTGACCAGGTGGAATTCGCTGGTATGATCTGGACTGTGGCCGAGAAAGAAGATAATGCAGTGCTGAAGGTTGGTGTTCGCGTTGCTGAAGATGAGGATGAGTAAAGCGGATGTTTTTGCCGGGTGGCGGCTGCGCCTTACCCGGCCTACAAAATGCACTAAATAAAGTTACACCGTCACAACTGGCACGCGCAGCGCCAGAGAACACATTAACTCGTAGCCTACCGTACCTGCGGCGGTGGCCACATCGTCAATTTTAATCTCTTTGCCCCACAGCTCTACCGGCGTGCCGATCCCTGCCTGCGGGCACGGTGTCAGATCTACCGCCAACATATCCATTGAGACTGTCCCCACCGTCCCGGTACGTACACCATCCACCAGCACAGGCGTTCCGCTTGGCGCATGGCGTGGATAACCGTCTGCATAGCCGGTCGCTACAATGCCAATGCGCTGCTCGCCGCTGGCAGTGTAACGTCCACCGTAGCCCACCCGATCGCCAGCTTTCAGCGTTTGTATGCCGATTATCTCGCTGCTCAAAGTCATCACTGGCTTCAGGCCGGTGTTAGCGATGTCTCGCCATTGTCCCGAAGGCGATGCGCCATACAAAATAATGCCCGGACGAACCCAGTCATAATGCGCTTCAGGGTGCCACAGCGTGGCGGCCGAATTCGACAGCGATCGTCTGCACTCCAGCCCTTCAGTTGCCTGCGCAATACGCGCCATAGCTTCCTGAATACCTTCCGGGTGCTCTGCATCGGCAAAATGCGACATCAGCGTCATTTCACCGACGTTGGGCATCGCCCGCAGCTGTTGCCAGACCGTCGGAACTCTTTCCGGTAAAAACCCAAGCCGGTTCATACCACTGTTCACCTTCAGGTAAACATCGAGCGGCGCCTTCAGGCGCGCATTCTGCAATGCTTTTAGCTGCCAGTTACTGTGTACACAGGTGGTTAGTCGATAATTGTCATATACAGTCAGGTCTTCAGCGTGGAAAAACCCCTCCAGCATGAGTATCGGGCCTTTCCATCCACGCTCGCGTAGGGTTATCGCCTCTTCAAGATTGAGCATGGCAAAACCATCGGTTGTGCCCAACGCATTCCAGACGCGTTCAATACCGTGTCCATACGCATTGGCTTTTACCACCGACCAGACGCGGGCGTCCGGCGCGGCCTGACGAGTAATGGTCAGATTTTGTTTCAACGCCTGCAGGTCAATGCTGGCCAGTATCGGGCGGGTCATCTCACGTCCTTATCAGTTATGTGCGCCATGTAAATGCCGTGGACGAGAGGGGGTAAACCCCGGACTGTAACGCGCCACGCTCAGATCGTCATAAGGTATGGCTGGCGTGCGGCCAGAAAGGATATCGCTCAGCAGCTGACCGGAGCCGCAGGCCATGGTCCAACCCAGCGTGCCGTGGCCGGTATTGAGCAGCAGATTCTTAAAGCGGGTGCGCCCCACCACCGGCGTTCCGTCCGGCGTCATCGGACGCAGTCCGGTCCAGAAGGTTGCCTGCTCCACATGACCGCCGCGCGGGAAGAGATCGCGTACGACCATTTCCAGCGTTTCACGACGAGGTTGTAGCAGTTCTGTATTAAAGCCGACAATCTCCGCCATACCGCCTACGCGAATACGATTGTCAAAGCGGGTAATAGCGATTTTGTAGGTTTCATCAAGGATAGTAGAAACCGGCGCACCGTCGTCTTGCGCCACCGGAATGGTCAACGAATAGCCTTTGAGCGGATAGACCGGGATATCAACGATCCCTTTCAGCATTGCCGTGGAGTACGAACCAAACGCCATCACATAGGCATCGGCTTTAACTATCTCTTCGCCGCACTGGACGCCATAAATCTGCTCACCATCGCTCAGCAGCTTATCGACCGGGGTATTAAAGCGAAACTTAACGCCTGCCTGCTCCGCCATCTGCGCCAGACGCTGGGTAAACAGCTGGCAGTCGCCGGTTTCATCATTCGGTAAGCGCAGACCACCGGTCAGTTTGTGCGCCACTTCTGCCAGTGCAGGTTCGACTTCCGCCAGACGGTTTGCTTCCAGCAGTTGATATGGCACGCCAGCGTCTTCGAGCACGGCGATGTCGCGAGTGGCGTTCTCATACTGTTGGGCAGTACGGAAAAGTTGCAGGGTTCCGCCCTGACGTCCTTCGTACTCGATACCGGTAGAGGCGCGCAGCGCTTTCAGGCAATCACGGCTGTATTCCGCCAGCCGCACCATGCGTCCTTTATTTTCCATATAGTGGCTGGTGTCGCAGTTGCGCAGCATCTGCCACATCCATTTCAACTGGAACTGGGTTCCGTCAAGACGGACGGCCAGCGGAGCGTGGCGCTGAAACATCCACTTAATTGCTTTTAGCGGTACGCCTGGTGCCGCCCATGGTGCTGCATAACCTGGAGAGATTTGCCCCGCGTTCGCCGCACTGGTTTCCAGTGCCGGACCGGGCTCACGATCAATGACGGTGACATCGTGTCCAGCCTGACTTAAGTACCAGGCGCTGGTCACGCCAACGACACCACTTCCCAGTATGACAACTCGCATAGCCACTCCGTTAACAGTAAAAGAACAATCATCTAATTACATCTTGATAACTCAGTTGAAAATATTATTCAACATATGGCTTTTTTATGGTGACTTACCTCACATATAGCGGTGATGGCTGGGGACTCTCCGCTTTGGCATCTCCTGCTGTGCGTTATTTTTATCCAGCATAAAATTTTGCGGCCATGCCATTTTTCGACGCCTCGCTAACGTGAAATCGCAAAGAAAAAATTTCTGCCGCAGCACGTTTTTTAACACCATGATCTATGCTTGACATGAGGTACTCCAGACAGAGAGTGCCGCCAACAATGAGGGTGCGCGAATGGCTACGATTGATTCCATGAACAAGGACGGCACACGGTTAAGCGATGGACCCGACTGGACGTTTGATCTGCTGGATGTCTATCTGGCAGAGATAGACCGCGTGGCGAAACTCTACAGACTGGACACCTACCCGCACCAAATCGAGGTGATCACCTCCGAACAGATGATGGACGCTTACTCCAGCGTCGGGATGCCGATCAACTATCCTCACTGGTCGTTTGGTAAAAAGTTTATTGAAACCGAGCGCTTGTATAAACATGGTCAGCAGGGGCTGGCCTATGAGATCGTTATCAACTCCAATCCGTGTATCGCGTATCTGATGGAGGAGAACACCATCACCATGCAGGCGCTGGTGATGGCGCATGCCTGCTACGGACACAACTCCTTCTTCAAAAACAACTACCTGTTCCGAAGCTGGACGGATGCCAGTTCCATTGTCGATTACCTGATCTTCGCGCGAAACTATATAACCCAGTGTGAAGAGCGTTACGGCGTGGATGAAGTCGAAAAGCTGCTCGACTCCTGTCATGCGCTGATGAACTACGGCGTTGACCGTTACAAACGCCCGCAAAAAATCTCCCTACAGGAAGAGAAAGCCCGTCAGAAAAGCCGTGAAGAGTATCTGCAAAGCCAGGTGAATATGTTGTGGCGCACACTGCCGAAGAAAGAGGAAGAGAAAACCGTGACGGAAGCCCGCCGTTATCCCTCTGAGCCACAGGAGAACCTGCTGTACTTCATGGAGAAGAATGCCCCGCTGCTGGAGTCCTGGCAACGCGAGGTGTTGCGCATTGTACGCAAGGTCAGCCAGTATTTTTATCCGCAGAAACAGACGCAGGTGATGAACGAAGGCTGGGCCACTTTCTGGCATTACACCATCCTGAACCACCTTTATGATGAGGGTAAAGTCACCGAGCGGTTTATGCTGGAGTTTCTGCATAGCCATACCAATGTGGTATTTCAGCCACCCTACAACAGCCCGTGGTATAGCGGGATAAACCCTTATGCCCTGGGGTTTGCCATGTTCCAGGATATCAAACGTATTTGTCAGTCGCCGACCGAGGAGGACAAATACTGGTTCCCGGATATAGCGGGTTCCGACTGGCTGGAAACCCTGCATTTCGCGATGCGCGACTTCAAAGATGAGAGCTTTATCAGCCAGTTCCTGTCACCGAAGGTAATGCGTGATTTCCGTCTGTTCACCGTGCTGGATGACGATCGTCACAACTACCTGGAGATATCTGCGATTCATAATGAGGAAGGATATCGTGAGATCCGCAACAGGTTGTCGTCGCAATACAACCTCAGCAACCTGGAGCCGAATATTCAAATCTGGAACGTCGATCTGCGTGGCGACCGTTCGCTCACCTTACGCTATATTCCGCATAACCGCGCGCCGCTGGATAAAGGACGCAAAGAAGTGCTCAAGCACGTACACCGGCTTTGGGGTTTTGACGTGATGCTGGAGCAACAGAATGAAGATGGCAGCGTGGAGCTGTTGGAGCGTTGCCCGCCAAGGATGAACGGTCTGTAAATCTTATTACCGGAGGCGGTGTAAACACCATATCCGGCCTACGAAGTGCACGTATTGTAGGCCGGATAAGACGCTTTGGCGTCGCCATCCGGCATGGAGCGATTAACGTCCCTGAATAGCTAAGTCGCCCGGCAGGCTCTTCTGCATACGATGCCAAATTTCGCCGCTGTCGTGACCATAGCGGCGCACCGTTTCATACACCTGCTCATGAGCGCCCTGCTCGCAGAGTTCTGACAGTTTACGGTAGAAGCTCAGCGCCAGCGCGCGCGCTTCCGGATTGGCAAAATAATGACGACCAATGCGGGTATATAATCCTTTCATACCGTTGAGGATCAAACCGTAAATCGGATTGCCGGAGGCAAATGCCAGACCGCGAAAAATGTTATAATCCAGATCGGCAAATGCGTCAGCGTGGTCGGCCACCTGATTTGCCGTCGCCAGAACCTCCTGTGCTTTATCAGGATGCTGGCGAAACGCAGTACGAACAAAGATCGTCGAAATATTGGTACGCACAGACAGCAGATTATCAATCAACTGCGGGACACTCTCGTGATCGAGACGCGCCAGCGTTTCAAGAATATTCAGCCCGGAGGTTTCCCAGAAGTTATTCACCTTCGTCGGTTTGCCGTGTTGAATGGTCAACCAGCCATCTCGCGCCAGACGCTGCAATACTTCGCGTAGCGTGGTACGTGTCACCCCAATAAGTTCGGAGAGTTCACGTTCAGCGGGCAAAATAGTGCCAGGTGGGAAGCGGTTATTCCAGATACTTTCAATGATGTACTCTTCCGCGAACCCAGCCGGGCTTTGCGCCTTAATGACCATAGTAAAAATTCCATTACACAGCAAAACATAGTTACACACATCATACCAGATGGGTATCTTAGCTGATAGCTGACGCAATGAAGAAAAAGTGGATCAAGGCTTCATTTTCCAAATAACGCTACAGTACAGCCAACCTTGCCAGTCTCGTGAATAGCTTGCCTGTACTCCCTCCTCCCGCTAAGCTTTGCGGTCAAACATAAAAACATGATTTCATTTTTAAAGGTAGGGAAATCACCATGGAGCTATCATGGGGCCGCGCGATGTGGCGCAATTTTTTAGGTCAATCACCAGACTGGTACAAACTTGCACTGCTTGTCTTCTTAGTCGTCAACCCGATTATTTTTTTCATCAACCCTTTTATCGCCGGCTGGTTGCTGGTGGCCGAGTTCATTTTCACGCTGGCGATGGCGTTAAAATGCTACCCACTGCTGCCAGGCGGGCTGTTGGCTATCGAAGCTGTCATTATTGGCATGACCAGCGCCACGCATGTGCGTGAAGAGGTTGCCGCAAACCTTGAGGTGTTATTGCTGCTGATGTTTATGGTGGCAGGCATCTACTTTATGAAGCAGTTATTACTGTTTATTTTCACGCGTCTGCTGCTCACTATTCGCTCCAAGACGCTGCTGTCGCTGTCTTTTTGTGTTGCAGCCGCTTTCCTCTCGGCGTTCCTCGATGCGTTGACCGTCGTGGCCGTGGTGATCAGCGTTGCGGTCGGTTTTTATGGTATCTACCATCGCGTTGCTTCTTCTCGCGCGGAAGACAACAACATGCTCGATGACAGCCATATCGATCAGCACAATAAAGTCGTACTTGAGCAGTTCCGCGGTTTTCTGCGTAGCCTGATGATGCACGCGGGTGTCGGTACGGCGTTAGGCGGCGTGATGACCATGGTGGGCGAACCACAAAACCTGATTATCGCCAAAGCAGCTGGCTGGCATTTTGGTGACTTCTTCCTGCGCATGTCGCCGGTTACCGTCCCGGTACTGATTTGCGGCCTGTTAACCTGTGTGCTGGTCGAGAAATTACGCTGGTTTGGCTATGGCGAAACGCTGCCGGAGACCGTCCGTGATGTCCTGCAACAGTTTGACGATCAGAGCCGCCAACAACGTACCCGTCAGGACAAAATCAAACTGATTGTCCAGGCGATTATTGGCGTCTGGCTGATCGTTGCTTTGGCCCTGCACCTGGCAGAAGTCGGATTGATCGGTTTGTCGGTCATCATTCTGGCAACCTCGTTGACCGGCGTCACCGACGAACATGCGATAGGTAAAGCCTTTACCGAGTCGCTACCCTTCACCGCGCTGCTGACCGTGTTCTTCTCAATTGTCGCGGTGATTATCGATCAACAGCTCTTTTCGCCGATAATTCAGTTTGTTTTGCAGTCTTCTGAGCATGCTCAACTGACGCTGTTTTATCTCTTCAACGGCCTGCTGTCTTCGATCTCTGATAACGTTTTTGTCGGCACTATTTACATTAACGAAGCCAAAGCCGCACTGGAACAAGGGACCATCAGCCTCAACCAGTACGAACTGTTAGCGGTAGCGATTAATACCGGGACCAACCTGCCTTCCGTGGCTACACCAAACGGTCAGGCGGCGTTCCTGTTCCTGCTGACCTCCGCGCTGGCACCATTGATTCGCCTCTCTTATGGCCGCATGGTGTGGATGGCTCTGCCGTATACTCTCGTCCTGACGCTCGTTGGTCTGCTTTGCGTCGAGTTCACGCTGGTACCGGTGACCGAGTGGATGACTCAAACGGGCTGGTTAGCTACACTTTCATAACAATTAACCGGGCAAATCACTGCCCGGTTTGACTTTTTGCATGATAAATATCCGATTACGCAAATTTTCAATTCCCGCTAGTGGCGCATAAAGTGAATTGGTTTAAACTGCGGTCTCTACGCATGTTGCAGGGAAATGATTATGTTGCGATTTTTAAACCAATGCTCCCGAGGTCGTGGGGCATGGTTATTGTTGGCGTTAACCGCCTTTGCGCTGGAGCTCGTCGCGCTGTGGTTCCAGCACGTCATGCTGCTAAAACCTTGCGTGTTGTGTATTTACGAACGTAGCGCATTATTCGGCGTGATGGGTGCAGGGCTGGTTGGTGCTATCGCACCAAAAACACCGCTGCGCTATGTGGCGATGATAATCTGGATTTACAGTGCCTGGCGCGGACTTCAGTTAGCGTATGAGCACACCATGATTCAACTGCACCCATCACCGTTTATGACCTGTGATTTTGCCGCACGCTTCCCAAGCTGGCTGCCACTGGACAAATGGCTGCCGCAGGTGTTTTTAGCGTCCGGTGACTGTGCTGAGCGCCAGTGGTCTTTTTTAACCCTGGAAATGCCGCAGTGGCTGTTGGGGATCTTCGCCGCCTACCTGGTGGTCGCCGTGCTGGTGGTGATAGCACAGCCGTTCAAACCGAAAAAACGTGACCTCTTCGGTCGCTAACAGAGACGCTCCTTCGGGAGCGTTTTTTTTGCCTTAAATTCATTGCCTGCTGGCATCTATAAGATGTATATTAAATACATCTTATAGATGCCACACCAAGGAGATGTCTTATGTCCCATTTACGCATCCCGGCAAACTGGAAAGTTAAACGCTCTACTCCCTTCTTTACCAAAGACAACGTCCCTGCAGCACTGCTTTCTCACCATAACACTGCAGCAGGCGTTTTTGGCCAGCTTTGTGTGATGGAAGGTACGGTAACGTATTACGGCTTTGCCAATGAAGACGCAAAAGAGCCTGAAGTAAAAGTGGTGATTAATGCCGGTCAGTTTGCGACCAGTCCACCGCAGTATTGGCATCGCGTTGAATTAAGCGACGACGCCCAATTCAACATCAATTTCTGGGTTGAAGATGACAACCATGGAGATGAGATGTATCAGGCGAAAAAGTCTTAAGCCTTAACGCCTGCTAATCGATGGGCGGCTTAGTCCGCCCATGAAGGTTTGTTCAGAATATGATCCTGCCAGTCACGCACTTCCGATTCTTTCACCGCAATATGACGTACTGAAATACGTTCACCGTGCATCGCCGCTTTTGATCCCGTCAGCAGTGGATGCCACTCCGGCAGCCCTTTACCTTCAGCTAGCAGACGATACGCACAGGTCATCGGCAGCCATTCAAAGGTAGGCAGATTATCGCGCGTCAGTTTGATACAGTCAGGCTCGTACTCGAATCGACGTTCGTAATTACGGCACTGACAGGTTTTGATATTGAGCTGCTTACACGCGACGTTAGTAAAATAGATTTCGTCGGTGTCTTCATCCATCAGCTTATGCAGGCAGCATTGACCACACCCGTCACATAATGACTCCCACTCGGCATCGGTCATTTCATCCAGGGTTTTACTTTGCCAGAAAGGTATGTCGCTCATCAGGGTATCCGCTATTGCAATAAAGCTGCACCTTATAACCAGTCTGGCACGCTGATGCAAGTTTTGCCGCCCGAAAAGGCGGCAAGAAGAGATTACAGCACGCGTGTCGTCAGCGTTTGACCATGAAAACTGATAGCCAGTTCATCACCGCTGTTTAACGGCCCAACGCCCGCTGGCGTCCCCGTCAACACAACATCGCCCGCTTTGAGGGTAAAGAAATGACTCATGTAGGCAATCAAAGGAACGATTTGATGGATCATATCCGCCGTGGTGCCGTGCTGACGCTGTTCACCGTTGACCGTTAATCCGAGCATCGTATCCTGTGGATCGCCGTTAAACTCCGCCACCGGAATAAACCCTGACAGCGGGCAAGAGTTATCAAAACCCTTCGCTTTTTCCCATGGCTGCCCCGCCTTCTTCATTTTGCCCTGAATATCACGCAGGGTCAGATCCAACGCGACGCCATAGCCCGCGATGGCTTTTCGCACATGTTCTTCCGTCGCCTGACGTAAGGTCGCGCCAATCAAAACAGCCAGCTCAACTTCATGGTGAACCGAACCCATATCAGATGGGATAACCAGCGGCTGACGCAAATCGCACAGCGCGGTTTCCGGTTTAATAAACAGCACCGGCTCTTCCGGAGGCGTTCCACCCATCTCTTTAATATGGTTGGCATAGTTACTCCCTACGCAAACCACCTTACTCACCGGATAATCCAGCAGAGCACCATGCCAGTTATGATGTTGATACATTACTTTCCCCTAACGTAGTTATCAATTTCAGGTACTGCATCGATGGGGCGTGCTGCTGCCGGATGCAGTTTAACGTTTATCGTCTGGTGTATTTTGTTTCGTCGTGGCCAGATGCTGTTTAAGTAAATCTTCTGGCGGCGGTGGTATTTGTAAATAATAGCCCTGCTCGGTGAGTGCCTGTTTTACTTTTTCCAGATCGGCATTAACCAGCTTTTTACGGCCATCAAGCGGCAACATCATTGCCAGCGTAGGCTGACCAAATCCTTTCATCAGTTCTTCAGGAACTCGCGAGAAATCGTCTTTTTTTTCGACATATAAATAGGTCTGGTCACGTTTACTGCTTCGGTAGATCACACAAAACATATCTTTTACTCTGAATTCACGGAATGGTGGCTTGCCTCAATATAATACTGACTATAACATGCCTTATAGTCTTCGGAATATCACCCCGCGCTGGGGATGATAAATAGCAAATTGAGTAAGGCCAGGATGTCAAACACGCCAATCGAGCTTAAAGGCAGTAGCTTCACCTTATCAGTGGTTCATTTACATGAAGCAGAACCCGAGGTTATTCGTCAGGCGTTGGAAGACAAAATCGCGCAGGCACCTGCTTTTTTAAAACATGCTCCCGTAGTGGTTAACGTGAGTGGTCTTGAAAGCCCGGTAAACTGGTCAGCGCTGCAGAAGGTTGTCGCGTCTACCGGATTGCGCATTATCGGCGTTAGCGGATGCAAAGACGCCAGACTCAAGGCTGAAATCGACGAAATGGGTCTTCCTTTACTGACTGAAGGTAAAGAAAAAGCTATTCGTCCTGCGCCCGTTGAGGCCCCGGCTCCCGTCGCTCCGCCACAAAACGTTACTCCCATCACAAAAACACGATTAATAAATGTGCCGGTTCGTTCCGGTCAGCGCATTTATGCACCACAATGTGATCTGATTGTTACAAGCCACGTCAGTGCAGGCGCAGAGCTTATCGCTGATGGCAATATTCATGTTTATGGAATGATGAGAGGCCGTGCGTTGGCAGGCGCAAGCGGTGACAGGGAAGCGCAAATTTTTTGTACCCATCTGACGGCAGAACTAGTGTCTATCGCAGGTGTTTATTGGCTGAGTGATAAAATCCCAGCAGAATTTTATGGCAAAGCGGCACGTCTGCAATTAGCAGAAAACGCTTTGACAGTTCAACCGTTGAATTGATCCCTTTTTAACAAGGAATTTCTATGGCACGCATTATTGTTGTTACTTCGGGTAAAGGGGGCGTTGGCAAAACCACCTCCAGCGCGGCCATCGCTACAGGTTTGGCCCAGAAGGGAAAGAAAACTGTCGTTATTGATTTTGATATCGGCCTGCGTAATCTTGATCTGATTATGGGTTGTGAACGCCGTGTCGTTTACGACTTCGTCAACGTTATTCAGGGCGATGCGTCGTTAAATCAGGCGCTAATCAAAGATAAGCGTACCGAAAATCTCTTTATTCTTCCGGCCTCACAAACTCGTGATAAAGACGCGTTGACGCGTGAAGGCGTCGCGAAAGTTCTGGACGATCTGAAAACGATGGAATTCGACTTCATCGTCTGCGACTCTCCGGCGGGTATTGAAACCGGTGCGCTGATGGCCCTCTATTTTGCCGATGAAGCGATTATTACCACCAACCCGGAAGTCTCCTCTGTACGTGACTCTGACCGTATTCTGGGTATTCTGGCGTCGAAATCTCGTCGCGCGGAAAACGGTGAAGATCCAATTAAAGAGCATCTGCTGCTTACGCGCTACAACCCTGGCCGCGTAAATAAAGGTGACATGCTGAGCATGGAAGACGTACTGGAAATTCTGCGAATCAAGCTGGTTGGCGTGATTCCTGAAGATCAGTCAGTCCTGCGCGCGTCTAACCAGGGTGAGCCGGTTATTCTCGACATCAATGCTGATGCCGGTAAAGCCTATGCTGATACCGTAGACCGTCTGTTGGGAGAAGAACGTCCTTTCCGCTTCATTGAAGAAGAGAAGAAAGGTTTCCTCAAACGCCTGTTCGGAGGATAAGTTATGGCATTACTGGATTTTTTTCTCTCGCGGAAAAAGAGCACAGCGAACATCGCTAAAGAGCGACTGCAGATTATTGTTGCGGAACGTCGTCGTAGTGACGCCGAGCCACATTATTTACCGCAGCTGCGCAAGGATATTCTCGACGTTATCTGCAAGTATGTACAAATTGATCCCGAAATGGTCACGGTACAACTTGAACAAAAAGACGGCGATATTTCGATCCTCGAACTTAACGTGACATTACCTGAAGCGGAAGAGTCTAAATAAGCTCTTTTGTCGCTAAATCATGGTTACGAAAAAGGCAGATTATTCTGCCTTTTTTATTTTCTGTCTCTGACTAACCTATCGAGCATTTATTCCAAAGTAAACTTTGGGTAGTTTTCGGCAAAATAGCGGCGCAAATACTCAACCGTAATACGGATTTTTGCCGACGTCGCCAGCCGGGAGACATAAACCGCCCATATATTGGCGGGTTGATAATACTCAGGCAATATATGCACCAGATGTCCGCTGGCAATGTTGTCGCAAACGTCCCACCACGAACGCAAAGCAATTCCCTGCCCATCCAGACACCATTGATGTACCACTTCGCCATGGTTAGACGACAGCGGCCCCGTAACCTTTATTGAGTGTGCGCCCTCTTTATTACGCATTTGCCAGATACCAAACGGATGGTCGCGTTCTTTAATAACCAGGCAGGGAAAAGTAGAAAGATCGTTCAGTTGTTTCGGCACTCCATGCTGCGCCACAAATTCCGGCGAGGCGCACAGAATACGGTAGTTAGTCGCCAGCTTGCGGGCAATCAGGTTCGGCGCGATATCATCCCCGATACGAATATCAAGATCGACGCCCTCATTGACCATATCTACCAGACGGTCTTCAACATCGAACCTCAGTTCTAACTGCGGGTACTCTTTTGCCAGCGCTGACAGCGCCGGAGCGACCACCCGGCGGCCAAAACCAAAGCTACTGATAATTCGTAGCATCCCCTGCGGGATCTGCCTGGCATCGGACAGCTCGTCCATCATCTGATCGACATCCTGCAGGATCCGCTGTGCCCATTCGTAGATCCGCTCCCCCTCTTCCGTGATGGTTACGCGCCGCGTTGTTCGGTGCAACAGCACCACGTTCAGCGTTTGTTCCAACAGGGCAACGCGCTTACTGATAAAAGCCGGAGATACGCCCAGCTCTTCGGCAACGGCGGCAAATCCCGCACGACGGGCAACCAGCATAAAGACGCGTAAATCATTTAACAGCGGCAGATTATTCATGATCTGTGTTTTATGTTTCACCAGTTAGGGGGATTAACTATTAATCAGTCAATTATAGGATACGGGGAAAGTCAATTTTGATGGCGTACAAGTGAGAGCTGCTATGAAGAAAACCTGTCGTATTGCCGCTATCCCCGGAGATGGCATTGGTAAAGAAGTCCTGCCTGAAGGCATTCAGGTGTTGCAGGCAGCCGCCGAGCGTTGGGGGTTGTCACTCAGCTTTGAGCAAATGGAATGGGCCAGCTGCGAGTACTACGCCCATCACGGGAAGATGATGCCGGATGACTGGCATGAGCAGTTACAATCCTTCGATGCTATCTATTTTGGTGCCGTTGGCTGGCCGGAAACCGTACCGGACCACATCTCATTATGGGGTTCACTGCTTAAGTTTCGCCGCGAATTCGACCAGTATGTCAACCTGCGCCCGGTACGCCTGTTTCCAGGCGTACCTTGCCCGCTGGCAGGCAAGCAGCCTGGCGACATTGATTTCTATGTGGTGCGCGAGAACACCGAGGGAGAATACTCTTCACTCGGCGGACGCGTAAGCGAAGGTACTGAACACGAAGTGGTTATCCAGGAGTCGGTCTTCACCCGTCGCGGCGTGGATCGTATATTGCGTTACGCTTTCGAGCTGGCGCAAAACCGCCCGCGCAAAACCCTGACCTCGGCGACTAAATCCAATGGACTGGCCATCAGCATGCCGTACTGGGACGAGCGCGTGGAAGCAATGGCGGCTAACTATCCCGAGATCAGTTGGGATAAACAGCATATTGATATACTCTGCGCCCGCTTTGTGATGCAGCCGGAGCGTTTTGACGTGGTGGTTGCCTCCAACCTGTTTGGCGACATCCTTTCCGATCTGGGTCCAGCCTGTACCGGAACGATTGGCATTGCGCCTTCAGCCAACTTAAACCCGGAACGCACCTTCCCGTCCCTGTTCGAGCCAGTACACGGTTCGGCCCCCGATATCTACGGCAAGAACATCGCCAACCCTATAGCGACTATCTGGGCTGGCGCCATGATGCTCGACTTCCTTGGCAACGGTGATGCCAACTATAAAGCCGCCCACGACGGTATTCTGGCAGCAATTGAGCAGGTTATTGCCAGCGGCCCGAAAACGCCAGATATGAAAGGCAACGCCACCACCCAACAGGTAGGTGAAGCCATCGCTCAGGCACTGCGTTAGAGGTCAAACCACGAAATATGAGCCGCGTCACTGACGCGGCTTTTTTATGCGTTTTATGTCGCCAAAAACCTGCGCCAATTCACCTTTTATTATTTCCGTTCCGTGTTTTATTGCTTCACGTATCGGGCAATTGTTTAATTCATGTAAAGAACAAATAATAAAATTGTTAAATACAAAATCACTAATTCCCTACAGCATGATAACAACGACAGGCTAATGCCATACGCGGGCAACTGTGCCCAGGAGATCCCATGTTGAGCAACGTAAAGAAAAAAGACATGCCGCTGATAGCCATCAGCCTGGTGGCTATTCTTTTCATCGCCGCCACACTTAGTCTCTTCCCTCAGCAGTCTGCACAAGTCGCAAATACCCTTTTTAACGGCGTTACCCGGATGCTGGGTTCCGCCGTGCAGATCCTCGTTCTGATGGCGATGGGTCTGGTCGTCTGGCTGGCCACCAGCAAATACGGCAACATTCGTCTGGGAGAAGGAAAAGCGGAATACAGCACGCTGTCCTGGCTGTTTATGTTTATTTGTGCCGGACTAGGTTCCTCCACGCTCTACTGGGGCGTTGCTGAGTGGGCCTATTATTACCAGACCCCGGGTCTGAATATCGCTCCGCACTCGCAAAAAGCGCTGGAATACAGCTTACCCTACTCTTTTTTCCATTGGGGAATTAGCGCCTGGGCGACCTATACGCTGGCTTCATTAACCATGGCCTACCACTTTCATGTGCGGAAAAACAAAGGGCTGAGCCTGTCCGGAATAATCGCCGCTATCACCGGCGTGCATCCGCAGGGCGTGTGGGGCCGGCTGGTTGATTTGATG
Source organism: Citrobacter sp. Cpo221 (assembly GCF_030332345.1). NCBI lineage: Bacteria > Pseudomonadati > Pseudomonadota > Gammaproteobacteria > Enterobacterales > Enterobacteriaceae > Citrobacter > Citrobacter sp. Cpo221. The sequence goes on along the minus strand of NZ_JAOWIA010000053.1, from coordinate 45,417 downwards.
TTCCTGATCGCCACAGTTGGCGCGTTAACCATCTCTCTGGTTGTCACCGCCGCCACCTTTACCCGTGGTTTATCTGCTCTCACGGGTTTACCGGATAACTTCACCGTACAGGCGTTTGTTATCCTGTTCTCTGGCGGCATTTTCTGTCTGAGCTCCTGGATTGGCATCAACAACGGCTTGCAACGTCTGAGCAAAATGGTCGGCTGGGGGGCGTTTTTACTGCCGCTGCTGGTGCTGATTGTCGGCCCGACCGAATTCATCACCAATAACATCATCAACGCCATTGGTCTGACGACGCAAAACTTTTTGCAGATGAGCCTGTTCACCGATCCACTTGGCAACGGTGAGTTCACCCGCAACTGGACGGTGTTCTATTGGCTGTGGTGGATCTCCTACACCCCTGGCGTGGCAATGTTTGTCACTCGCGTATCCCGTGGTCGCAAAATCAAAGAGGTTATCTGGGCGTTAATCTTAGGTAGTACCGTTGGCTGCTGGTTCTTCTTTGGCGTGATGGAAAGCTACTCCATTCACCAGTTTGTGAACGGTGTGATCGACGTACCGCAGGTTATGGCCACGTTAGGCGGCGAAACAGCCGTACAGCAAGTGTTGATGTCGTTGCCTGCCGGGAAACTGTTCCTGGTGGCGTATCTGGCGATCATGATTATTTTTCTCGCCTCGCATATGGATGCCGTCGCCTACACCATGGCGGCCACCAGCACGCGTAACCTGCAGGAAGGGGAAGATCCGCAGCGTAGCTTACGTCTGTTCTGGTGCGTGGTCATCACCCTGATCCCCTTATCGATTTTATTCACCGGCGCGTCCCTGGAAACCATGAAGACCACGGTGGTTCTGACCGCACTTCCCTTCCTCGCCATTCTGTTGGTGAAGGTTGGCGGTTTTCTTCGTTGGGTACGGCAGGACTATGCCCACGTTCCTGCGCATCAAATTGAAAGTCATCTTCCCGAAACGCCAGTTAACGCCCCCGTTGCGCCACCGGCCGGGACATTACTCAAAGGCGACAATTAAGCGCCAGTAAAAAATCCTCTTACTCACAAATTAAAGGTATTCCAATGAGCAATCTGAGCCCTGAGTTTATTCTGCCGCAAAATTTCTGTGCCAACCCGCAGGACGCCTGGACTATCCCTGCCCGGTTCTATACTGACCATCAGGCCTTCGAGCACGAACAAGAGAAAGTGTTTGCTAAAAGCTGGATTTGCGTCGCCCACAGTAGCGAGCTGGCAAAGCCCAATGATTATGTTACCCGGGAAGTGATTGGCGAGAACATCGTGCTGGTACGGGGTCGCGATAACGTGCTGCGCGCGTTCTACAACGTTTGCCCGCATCGTGGTCATCAGCTGTTGAGCGGCGAAGGGAAAGCGAAAAATGTAATTACCTGCCCTTACCACGCATGGGCGTTCAAACTTGACGGCAATCTGGCGCATGCGCGTAACTGCGAAAATGTCGCCAACTTCGACAGCGAAAAAGCGCACCTTACACCTGTACGTCTGGAAGAGTATGCCGGATTCGTGTTTATCAACATGGATCCGAACGCGGGCAGCGTGGAAGAACAACTCCCAGGTCTTGCAGACAAAGTTATCGAAGCCTGCCCTGATGTGCATGACCTGAAGCTGGCGGCGCGCTTTACGACCCGAACTCCAGCCAACTGGAAGAATATTGTCGATAACTATCTGGAGTGCTACCACTGCGGCCCGGCTCACCCTGGTTTTTCCGACTCGGTTCAGGTTGATCGTTACTGGCATACTATGCACGGCAACTGGACGCTACAATACGGTTTCGCCAAACCGTCAGAGCAGTCATTTAAGTTCGAAGAAGGTGTTGATGCCGCCTTCCACGGTTTCTGGCTGTGGCCGTGCACCATGCTCAACGTTACGCCAATCAAAGGCATGATGACCGTTATCTATGAATTTCCAGTGGATGCAGAAACTACGCTGCAAAACTATGACATTTACTTCACCAACGAAGAGCTGACCGAAGAGCAGAAACAACTGATCGAATGGTATCGCAACGTCTTTCGTCCTGAAGATTTACGTCTGGTTGAAAGCGTGCAAAAGGGGCTGAAATCGCGCGGATATCGCGGTCAGGGCCGCATTATGGCGGACACCAGCGGCAGCGGTATCTCCGAACATGGCATTGCCCATTTCCATAATCTGGTCGCGCAGGTGTTTCAGGAATAACCAGAGGCTGTAACGACAGGTTCCGGCGCATCGTTAAGCCGCGCCGGACAGATTTTTTAGGGAGTGCCGCAATGTCTGATTATCAAATGCAAGAAGTCCGGGTCAGTCGGATTGAGACCATTACCGCGCAGGTAAAACGCTTCACCCTAATGGCGACCTCAGGCCAGCCGTTGCCTGCGTTTCAGGGTGGCAGCCATATCATCGTGCAGATGCGCGATGGCGAGAATCTATACAGCAATGCGTACTCGCTGATGAGTTCACCCTTCGATACCAGCGCCTGGCAAATCGCCGTACGACTGGAGGAAGCATCCAAAGGCGGCTCACGATATCTGCATCAAAACGTGAAACCCGGCGACACGCTCACGATTTCTACGCCTAACAATCTGTTCGCCCTCGCCCCTCAGGCACAACAACATCTGTTGATTGCCGGAGGTATCGGCATCACACCGTTTTTATCGCAGATCCCGGAGCTGGAACACTCTCAGGCAGAATGGCAGCTACATTATTGCTCTCCCAGTCAGGACAACTGCGCATTTTATGACGAACTCCTGCAGCACCCCAGCGTCGATCGTATTCATCTGCATCTGTCAAGCGCAGGAACCCGCCTTGATTTATCTCGCCTGCTGGCCGATGTCGAACCCGGCACACATATTTACACCTGCGGGCCAGCAGTGCTCAACGATGCCGTCAGAGAAGCGGCTTCCCTCCATAGACTGGACAGCAATACGCTACATTTCGAACAATTTGCGCTGGAAGATAAAAGCGGTGATGCCTTTACCCTGGTGCTGGCGCGTTCAGGACGCGAGTTTGTGATCCCGGAAGAGATGACCATTTTGCAGGTTATCGAAAATAACAAAGCCGCGCGCGTTGAGTGCCTGTGCCGGGAAGGCGTGTGCGGCACCTGCGAAACAACGATTCTTGAAGGGGAAGCGGATCACCGCGATCAGTATTTCAGCGACGACGAAAAAGCCAGCCAGCAGAGCATGCTCATTTGCTGCTCTCGCGCCAAAGGTAAGCGCCTGGTGCTTGATTTGTAGCGTTGCGCAGGCCGGGTTAGCAATGGCGCAACCCGGCGAGCCTGGTGACTTACTGCGGATATTCCTGCAGCAGCGCGTTGAGACGATCGGACATCAGTTCGCCACGCCAACCGGAAACCAACTCCGGCAGGGTCTGCTGCGGCTTTAATTTCCAGTGCCAGTTGAGTAGCTGGTTGATTTGACGGCGTGAAGCCAGCAGTTCGACGCTAAGATTATGCTCAGTACTCACCTCGGCAACCAGCGCCTTGATGGCTTTGAACGCTTTGCGGTATCCTGGCATATCCATCAAATTCAGCAGCGGCTGTGGCAGTGATTCTTCCGGTAAAGCCTGCGCTTTTTCTACCAGAGAAATCAGCGTTTTGCCATGGAAGCGAATTTCACTACCGGAAAGGCCTAGGCTGTCCAGTTCACCCAGACTCCCCGGCATATAACGAGCGACCGACCACAGGTGTTCTTCACGCACCACAAAGTTCACTGCCAGATCGCGCTCACGTGCTTTACGCAGTCGCCAGTCGGCAAGCAGTTGCAAGCAGGCCAACTGACGGGTACGCAGCTGCCAGGCGTTAGTGATATCGCGCCATGCGTCTTCAGGCGCCAGAACCTCCTGGCGACGCTGCTGCATTAAGCGGCACTCGTCCAGTGCGGCTGGCAGCCAGCCGCTGGCTTCAGTTTCGACCATCAGTTTTGTGGTGATCGGTAATAGATACCAGACATCAGCCGCCGCGTACTCACACTGACGCTCGGTCAGCGGTCTGGCCAACCAGTCGGTGCGGGATTCGCTTTTGTCCAGCGCCACCCCCGTAAACTCTTCCACCATCGCGGCAAACCCCCACGACAGCGGACGACCGCAAAAAGCAGCCAGAATTTGTGTATCAATCAACGGCTGCGGCAGTTCGCCAAAAGCGTTGAGAAACACTTCCAGATCTTCGCTACCCGCATGCAGGAATTTGGTGATGGCAGTATCACGCAGAATATCGCGCAGCGGCGACCAGTCGGTGATCCCCTGCGGATCAATCAGAGCAACGTGTTTGCCATCAAACAGCTGGATCAGTCCCAACTGCGGATAATAGGTACGCGTGCGAACAAATTCTGTATCCAGGGCTATCGCCGGAAATTCACGGACGGCTTCGCACAGCGTGGCCAACGCGTCGTCCGTGGTGATCATTTGATAATTCAAATCGTGCTCTCTTAGGTTTGCGCCAAAAAAAACGCCGGATTACCCGGCGTTTTCTACTGGCTGACTTAACGCTCAGCCTTTATTGTCCACTTTGGCACGCGCTTCGTCACGTAATTCTCGTCGCAAAATTTTACCAACGTTAGATTTCGGCAACTCATCGCGAAACTCCACCAGCTTCGGTACTTTATAGCCCGTCAGGTGACGACGACAGAAAGTGACCAGCGCTTCATCGGTTAACGAGGCATCTTTCTTCACCACGAAAATTTTCACCGCTTCACCGCTGCTGCCGGACGGAACCCCAACCGCAGCCACTTCCTGCACGCCAGGGTGTTGCATAACCACGTCTTCAATTTCATTAGGGTAGACGTTAAAGCCGGACACCAGGATCATATCTTTCTTACGATCGACAATACGCAGAAAGCCTTCGTCATCCATCACCGCAATATCGCCAGTGTGCAACCAGCCGTCTTTGATGATTTCGTCAGTGGCGTCTGGTCGCTGCCAGTAGCCCAGCATCACCTGTGGACCTTTTACACACAGCTCACCCGGTTCTCCCGGTGGCACTTCGTTGTCGTCGTCGTCCACCAGCTTGACCTCAGTGGAAGGAACCGGTAAACCGATACTTCCGCTGTGGTAGTCAATATCGTGAGGGTTAACACTCACCAGCGGGGCGCACTCCGTCAGGCCATAGCCTTCCAGCAGATACTGCCCCGTCAGCTTCACCCAGCGTTCAGCTACCGCTTGTTGAACCGGCATTCCGCCACCTGCCGAGAGATGCAGTGACGAGAAGTCCAGTTGCTGGAACTCTTTGTTATTCAGCAGCGCGTTAAACAGCGTATTGACGCCGGTCATCGCGGTAAACGGATACTTCGCCAGCTCTTTTACCAACCCCGGAATATCACGCGGGTTAGTAATCAGCAGGTTTTGACCGCCTAGCTCAATAAACAGCAGACAGTTCATCGTTAGCGCAAAAATGTGATACAGCGGTAACGCCGTCACCACCAATTCTTTACCCGGATGCAGCAACGGACCGTAGGTAGCATGAACCTGCTCAAGGTTAGCCAGCATGTTGCGGTGCGTGAGCATCGCGCCTTTCGCCACGCCGGTTGTCCCGCCGGTATATTGCAGGAACGCCAGATCTTCCGACACCACTTCGGGTTTCACATACTGCATGCGGTAACCGTTTTGCAGCGCACTGCGAAACGAGATGGCATCCGGCAGGTTATATTTCGGCACCAGCCGTTTGATATACTTGACGACAAAGTTAACCAGCGTTCCTTTGGCGGTCGACAGCTGATCGCCCATACGCGTCAGGATCACGTGTTGCACAGACGTTTTGTCGACCACCTTTTCCAGCGTATGAGCAAAGTTAGATACGATGACAATCGCCGACGCGCCGCTATCGTTGAGCTGATGTTCCAGCTCGCGAGGCGTGTAAAGCGGGTTAACGTTCACGACGATCATGCCGGCACGTAAAATCCCAAACAGTGCGACCGGATATTGCAGCAGGTTCGGCATCATCAGCGCGACGCGATCGCCCTTTTTCAGCCCCAGGCCTTGTTGTAAATAGGCCGCAAATGCCCGGCTCCGCTCTTCAAGCTTGCGGAAGGTCATCACCTCCCCCATGTTTACAAACGCGGGCTGATCGGCATACCGTCTTACTGAGTGTTCAAAGAGTTCCACCAGGGATTGATAACGGTCAGGATTGATCTCCGCAGGAACACCAGCGGGATAACGGTTAAGCCAAACCTTTTTCAATACATCACCTCTAAAATGCGTATTCGTCGTCATCACAACCCCAGGCAATAAACAAACTGTTAACATAATATTAACTCAGCGTACCAGTTTGTTTATTACACAACGACAAGGTTGCGAAGCACGTCACTATTTATTTTTCTTATATCCACGTTAATGCAGAAACAGCGGACGAGCCGCTGTTTCTTTTACCAATAAAACAAAGAGTTACTCTGTTACTATGGTCTGAACCTGTGCCGGGCCGGGATTGTACCAGCCCCATCCGCCGTAGCCACCGTAAGGCCAGCCACGCGCACCGTAGAACCAGGGGTCGATAGGCTGAGGCGGCATGATAATCTGCTGAGTAATATGCCAGCGTTTATAACCGGTTACCTGCATCAGCATGAATTTATACGGCGTATTACCGATTTTTCCGTCCACCGTACCGCTAATCGGACCGACGACGGTGACCAGTTGCCCGCGAAAATCCACCGGGTCGAGGAAGCCATTTACATCAGCATATATCCGCCCGCGAGAGGCTTCACCCAGCACTGGACGCGCACCACTATCGAGCGGAACGGTGGCAATTTCCAGACGGGATTTTCCCTGCTGGTTCTGAATATCCACCACTTTGCCGCCGAAACGCGCCTCCTGTCCGACATACAGCTGCGGCGCATTCATCACCCGCACCAGATCCTGCTGCGGCGTCGGGCTCGAACCTTTAATCGCATCCGGAATGGTGACGCAGCCGCTAAGCATTAACGCTAAGGCCCCCGCCAACACACCCTTTATTAACTGCTTTTGCACCGCCATATTGTGACTCCCTTTTCTTAGCTTCTGCCCCGGCCTGTTCACAATGCTGTTCACTGACGACTGTAGGTCTTAGCCGGGGTTCTACTACTAAGATTCATTCTTTACCGGGAAGTTTCTTCCACGCCACGGTGTTACGTAAATAAACCGGTTCAGCGTGTTCGACCGCTACGGTCTCACCCGCAGCCAGCATTTGCGTGGCGACGGGCAGCATGTCTTCAGCCGCTGGAAGCAGCACGTCACCATCGCTGAACGTCAGACCGCTGTCTTTACCAAGCTCAGGCCATGCCGGCCACCCCGTCCCGACCGTCACCCAGTCGCCAGAAAGCTGCAATAAACGCTCATGTACCTGCTCGGGGGTTAACACCGCTTCGGTTTCTTCACCGTGCCAGTTACCGTTGTCATCACGCTGATATTCGGCCCAGTAGACTTCGCCCATTCGCGCGTCAATCGCCGCCAGTACGCGAGTCGCGCCCGACTTACGCCAGGCGCCCTGCGCCATGGTCGCCAGGGTGGAGACGCCGATCATCGGTAAGTTTGCGCCTAACGCCAGCCCCTGAGCAATGCCAATACCGATACGCACGCCGGTGAAACTGCCGGGACCGCGACCAAACGCCAGGGCGTCGATATCGGTTAACGTGAGATCGCCAGCAGCCAGGATTTCCTGAACCATCGGTAAAATTCGTTGGGTGTGTTCTCGTGGGCAAAGCTCAAAGTGAGCCTTGATAGTACCGTCATTCCACAGGGCAACAGAGCACGCCTCTGTGGCGGTATCGATAGCCAGAATTCGCATGGGTGTTTGTGATCAGATCAATAAATTTGGCGCGCATCTTACCACACTCCGTAACAAATTACTCAGTCGTTGGTATGGCAAGAAAGCGAACCGCGCGAGCAATGTCACGCGTCCGTGGAGCAGGTGGAAGACTCGCCAGGAAGGTGGCGCCGTATGGCCGCATAACCAGACGATTGTCGCAAATCACCAGCACGCCGCGATCGTCAGCATCACGTATCAGACGCCCTACACCCTGCTTCAGGGTGATTACCGCATCCGGCAACTGGACGTCTTCAAACGGATCGCCGCCGCGCAGTCGACAATCCTCCATTCGGGCTTTTAACAGCGGGTCGTCCGGCGAGGTAAACGGCAGTTTATCGATTATCACCAGCGACAGGGTATCGCCGCGCACGTCCACGCCTTCCCAGAAGCTGCTGGTGGCAACCAGTAGCGCATTACCTGCGCTGACAAACTGCTGTAGCAGTTGTCCTTTGCTGGTTTCGCCCTGCAGCAGTACGGGAAGCGTCATAGTAGCGCGGAATTGTTCCGCCAGATCGCGCATCATCGCGTGCGAAGTGCACAGCATAAAACAGCGACCGTTGTTCGCTTCGATAATAGGTCGCAGCATGGATGCCAGCTGACGCGCAGCCCCCGGCTGGTTGGTTTGCGGGAGATTACGCGGTACGCACAGCAGCGCCTGGCGCGTGTAATCAAAAGGGCTCGGCAGCAGCATCGACTCGGCATCTTCAATACCCAGTCGTGCAGTGAAATGATGAAGGTCATCGTTTACCGACAGCGTCGCGGAAGTAAAAATCCAGCAGCCCGGCTTTTGTTCCATCACTTCTTTGAATTTATCCGCCACCGTAAGCGGCGTCAGCGCGAGGGTGAAATGGCGGGAGGTGCATTCATACCAGTAGCTGAAGCCTGGCTGGTTGATCTCTTTCAGGCGCTTCAGACGCGCACGATAAAGCGTGGCGCGCTCAAACGCGGCATCCAGCAATGCCGAACGCCCAAGAGACAGCTTCGCCACGTCATAACACAGCTCCAGCGTGTCATCGAGCAGCAAAAACGCGCGCTGTACGCGCTGGTCGGCCAGCAGTTCCCGCAGGTTTCCGCGATAGCCCGGCTCACCAAGCTGCAAGCGGAAGTCCTGAGCGCTTTGTGCAAGGCGATCGGCGCACTTTTGCAGCTGCTGAGTGTCTTTCAGCTCGGTGCGATAGGCAATGGTGATGTCTTTCGCCAGGTCTAACAGCTGGCGACTGGAGAGCGATTGACCAAAGTACTGGCTGGCGATATCCGGTAACTGATGCGCTTCATCGAAGATCATCACATCAGCTTCCGGGATCAGTTCGCCAAACCCGCTCTCTTTTACCACCATATCGGCGAGAAACAGATGATGGTTAACCACGACGACATCCGCATCCATCGCTTTTTTACGCGCTTTAACGACAAAACACTCTTTATACAGCGGGCAGTCGCTGCCCAGACAGTTGTCATTAGTGCTGGTCACCAGCGGCCAGGCCTGCGAGTCTTCCGCCACGCTGACGCAGGTGCTGATGTCCCCATCAAGGGTTTGATTTGACCAGGAGCGCAGCAGAATGACGTCGCTTAACGTTTGTACCGGCAAGTCGCCACCCGCCAGCGCCTGCTGTTCAAGACGCTCAAGGCACAGATAGTTTGAACGCCCTTTCAGCAGCGCCAGTTTACCGGTGAACTTCAGTGCTTTAGCGACGGTCGGGAGGTCGCGGCTGTATAGCTGATCCTGCAACGCCTTCGAGCCCGTGGAGACAATGACCTTCTTTCCGGCACGCAGCGCTGGGGCAAGATAAGCGTAGGTTTTACCCGTTCCGGTTCCGGCTTCTACCACCAGCGGTTGTGATTTTTCGATGGCATGACTGACGGCGATGGCCATCTGCTGCTGTGGTTCTCGCGGTTTAAAACCCGGTATCGCTTTAGCCAACTGACCGTCTGCTGCAAAATCGTCCGTCACACTGCCCCCTGTTCATTTGAACAGGGATTATGTCAGGCCAGCGGGTCTTTCGCCAGTTGAAGAGGTGACGTGGGCACAACATTATGGCAGTCTTGGCGCAACCCAAAGCTATTATGAAAAAACGTAAACGAGGAATGATTTATGACGATTGTGCGCATTGATGCCGAAGCGCGTTGGTCCGACGTGGTAATCCACAACAACACGCTGTATTACACCGGCGTGCCGGAAAATCTGGATGCAGACGCCTTTGAGCAGACGGCAAATACGCTGGCACAAATTGATGCGGTGCTGGAAAAACAAGGCAGCAACAAGTCACGTATTCTTGATGCCACCCTGTTTTTGGCAGACAAAAACGATTTTGCCGCCATGAACAAAGCCTGGGACGCGTGGGTCGTTGCTGGCCACGCGCCGGTACGTTGTACCGTTCAGGCCGGATTGATGAACCCGAAATACAAAGTTGAGATTAAGATAATCGCTGCAGTTTAAGCGGCGTTATTCGTCTTCATCTTCAAAACGCGCCACGATCCGCTCACCGGTATGACTGGCGCGTAACTCTTCAGCAACCAGAGCAATGGCTTGTCCGCTGCTCATCCCCTGTGACATCAGCTCCTGAATACGCTCTACCGCTTTTTGCTGCTGCTCATGACTGAGTGAAGGTAAACCTGCAAACATTGTTAACTCCTGCTAAATTGTCTGCGCTAATTATTTCATGCTACCGGGCAGTTAGCCAGTAGAGTAGCAACGAGTCAGGACTGATGAAGACGTTATCTCCCGCAGTAATCACATTACCCTGGCGTCAGGACGCCGCTGAACGCTATTTTTCGACATTAAGCCATCTGCCCTGGGCGATGCTGTTGCATTCAGGTCAAGCCGACCATCCGCATAACCGCTTTGATATTCTGGTGGCGGACCCCGTCACCACGTTGGTTACACGCGCTGAAGAGACCGTATTGCAGAACGGGCACGCAATCACGCGCACGCTTGATGATCCGATGACGGTATTGCAGTCAGTTCTCAGCGCACGCAAGATCCACCCCGAATATCACCCCGACCTGCCGTTTCAGGGCGGTGCGTTAGGTCTGTTTGGCTACGATCTTGGCCGACGCTTTGAATCTCTGCCCACTATTGCAGAGCGCGATATTACGCTACCGGATATGGCCGTTGGCATTTACGACTGGGCGCTGATTGTCGATCACCAGTTGCAAACCGTATCGCTGCTCAGCCATAACGATGTCGAGGCTCGCCTGAAGTGGCTCGATGCGCAACAACCGCCAACGCGTGAGCCGTTTACATTGACCTCGGCGTGGCAGTCCAATATGAGCCGCGCCCGGTACGGCGAAAAATTCCGCCAGGTGCAGGGCTATCTGCACAGCGGAGACTGTTACCAGGTCAATCTTGCCCAGCGTTTTCAAGCGCATTACGAGGGAGATGAGTGGCAGGCATTCGTCAAACTCAATCACGCTAACCGCGCCCCGTTCAGCGCGTTTATTCGTCTTGAGGAAGGCGTTATCCTCAGTCTTTCGCCGGAACGTTTTATTCTGCTGGAGAATCAGCATATCCAGACGCGTCCTATTAAAGGTACGTTGCCCAGGCTTGAAGATGCCGATGCCGATCGTGAGCAGGCCCGGCGGCTGGCGAATTCGCCGAAGGATCGTGCGGAGAACCTGATGATCGTCGATTTGATGCGTAATGATATTGGCCGCGTTGCCGTACCGGGTTCGGTACAGGTTCCGGAGCTGTTTGTCGTAGAACCGTTCCCTGCCGTTCATCATTTGGTCAGCACCATTACCGCACGTCTGCCAGAGTTATTACACGCCACCGATCTGCTACGCGCAGCCTTCCCCGGCGGCTCTATTACCGGTGCGCCGAAAGTGCGGGCGATGGAAATTATTGACGAACTGGAGCCACAAAGACGTAATGCCTGGTGTGGCAGCATCGGTTATCTGAGTTTTTGCGGCAATATGGATACCAGCATCACCATTCGCACGCTGACAGCCACAAACGGGCAAATTTATTGTTCCGCTGGCGGCGGCATAGTGGCGGACAGTCAGGAAGACGCTGAATATCAGGAAACATTTGATAAAGTGAATCGTATTTTGCACCAACTGGAGAACTGAGACGTGGAATACAGCAGCCTGACGCTTGATGATTTCTTATCGCGCTTTCAACTCCTGCGTCCGCAGGTCAATCATGCCGCGTTAAACCAGCGCCAGGCCGCCGTACTGATCCCCGTCGTGCGTCGTCCACAGCCGGGGTTGTTGTTAACCCAGCGTTCCGTTCACCTACGCAAGCACGCCGGACAGGTCGCCTTCCCCGGTGGGGCGGTGGATAGCAGTGATGCCTCGTTAATTGCCGCCGCCCTTCGCGAGGCACAGGAGGAGGTGGCGATCCCACCTTCATGCGTAGAAGTGATCGGCGTTCTGCCGCCGGTCGACAGCGTGACCGGTTTCCAGGTCACCCCAGTGGTAGGCATTATCCCGCCTAATCTGCCGTATCGCGCCAGTGAAGATGAAGTTTCAGCAGTGTTCGAAATGCCGCTGGCCCAGGCCCTGCATTTAGGTCGTTACCACCCGTTGGATATTTACCGTCGTGGCGATTCACATCGCGTATGGCTTTCCTGGTATGAGCAATATTTCGTCTGGGGAATGACTGCCGGAATAATTCGTGAGCTGGCGCTGCAAATTGGCGTCAAGCCCTGACTATACTTATCTTTACGCGCGCCATAGACAACTTGAAACTCAGGTCACAACATTAGTAAAACCGCGGTTATCTATTAGTTTAATTCATGTGAATAGTTAAGCCGATCGCCGCGTTCCCTCTTACACTATGCGCAGTTATAACATCGTTACTGGAAAGCCCAGTCGCCCTGTAGGAGTATTATCGTGATTAGTCTATTCGACATGTTTAAGGTGGGGATTGGTCCCTCATCTTCCCATACCGTAGGGCCTATGAAGGCGGGTAAACAGTTCGTCGATGACCTGGTCGAAAAAGGATTACTGGACAGCGTTACTCGTGTCGCCGTCGACGTGTATGGTTCACTGTCGCTCACGGGTAAAGGTCACCACACCGATATCGCCATTATTATGGGTCTGGCAGGCAATGAGCCTGCTACCGTGGATATTGATAGCATCCCCGGATTTATCCGCGACGTAGAAACGCGTGGACGCCTGCTGCTTGCGCAGGGTCAGCACGAAGTGGATTTCCCGCAGAATGACGGGATGCGTTTTCACAACGGCAACCTGCCGCTGCATGAAAACGGAATGCAGATCCATGCGTACAATGGCGAAACCGTCATTTATAGCAAAACCTACTACTCCATCGGCGGTGGATTCATCGTTGATGAAGAACATTTTGGTCAGGATGCCGCGGGCGAGGTCAGCGTGCCTTATCCGTTCAAATCCGCGACTGAAATGCTGGAGTACTGCAACAGCACCGGCCTGTCTCTCTCTGGCATGGCGATGCAGAACGAACTTGCTCTGCACAGCAAAAAAGAGATTGAAGAGTACTTTGGCCACGTCTGGCAAACCATGCAGGCCTGTATCGATCGTGGCATGAACACCGAAGGTGTGTTGCCGGGTCCGCTGCGCGTTCCTCGTCGTGCTTCAGCTCTGCGTCGTATGCTGGTTTCCAGCGATAAGCTATCCAACGATCCGATGAACGTGATCGACTGGGTTAACATGTTCGCGCTGGCCGTTAACGAAGAAAACGCCGCAGGCGGTCGCGTAGTGACAGCGCCAACCAACGGTGCCTGCGGTATCGTGCCTGCGGTACTGGCCTATTACGATCATTTCATCGAGTCCGTCAGCCCGGATATCTATACCCGCTATTTCCTGGCGGCCGGTGCAATTGGCGCGTTGTACAAAATGAACGCCTCAATCTCTGGTGCAGAAGTAGGTTGTCAGGGTGAAGTGGGCGTAGCCTGCTCCATGGCTGCCGCTGGTCTGGCTGAACTGTTGGGCGCGAGCCCTGAGCAGGTGTGTGTTGCTGCCGAGATCGGCATGGAACATAACCTCGGCTTAACCTGCGATCCGGTTGCCGGTCAGGTACAGGTTCCGTGCATTGAGCGTAACGCCATTGCTTCAGTGAAGGCGATCAACGCTGCGCGTATGGCAATGCGCCGTACCAGCGCGCCGCGCGTCTCGCTGGATAAAGTCATTGAGACCATGTACGAAACAGGTAAAGACATGAACGCCAAATACCGCGAAACGTCACGCGGTGGCCTGGCAATCAAAGTTCAATGTGACTAATACTTAATTTTCGCCCATCTGCGACGGATGGGCGAATTTGCCCCCTCTCCCTCGTCTACTGTAATTTTCCCCACTACACTTGCTCTGTTGCTGTTGGCTTCTGTGACCAACGGCTTATCGGGCGGCCCGCATGCAAACAGCACAACGGATCATTAAAAATTATCGCCGGAATCGCTTAATCGTCTGCACAGTATGTGCACTACTGACGCTCATCCTCACATTAACTGTCCGATTTATTTCGGAGCGTAATTTAAATCACCGAAATATCGTCACCTTTGCCAACCATGCTGTAGAAGAACTGGATGACGTGCTTTTACCCTTACAGACCGGACGTGATGTATTGCTGCCGTTAATTGGCCTCCCCTGCTCAGTGGCGCGTTTACCCTTAAGCAAACATGCCGCAAGACTGCAAACGGTGCGTTCTATTAATCTGATTCAAAGCGGGATCCTCTATTGCTCCAGCATTTTTGGGTATCGCAATGTCCCCATTCGTCAACTACAGCCCGAATTACCCAGCCGGGAACCGCAACTGCTGCTGTCTACTGACCATTCGCTGATTAAAGGGAGTCCGATTTTGACGCAGTGGTACCCGTCCTCTGCTGATGGTGAAGATGGCGTGCTGGAAATCGTCAATATTGATTTATTGTCGTCTATGTTGCTTGAACCCCAGCCGCCGCAGATCACCGATGCCAGCTTAACCGTTGGTAATCGGCATCTACTGTATGATCAAGGTGTGGTCGATACTCTGCCTAAGCTAAATGATGAAAAACGCTACCAGCTGTCATCTCAACATTTCCCGTTTACCATTAGCGTCACCGGCCCCGGTCCCAGTGAACTGGCGATTAAACATCTGCCAACACAGCTGCCGCTGGCGGTGATCCTAAGTTTATTAGTGGGTTACCTGGCATGGCTGGCGACCGCCAGCAGAATGAGTTTTTCCTGGGAGATTAATCTGGCCCTTGCTGCTCGGGAATTCGAGCTATTTTGCCAGCCGCTGCTTAATGCGCAAACCCAGCAATGCATGGGCGTGGAGATTCTTCTACGCTGGAATAACCCACGCCAGGGTTGGATCTCTCCGGAAGTGTTTATTCCCATCGCTGAGGAGCACAACCTGATTGTGCCGCTAACCCGTCATGTCATCGCAGAAACCATTCAGCAAAGACACGTTTTCCCGATGAGCAGTCAGTTTCATATTGGGATTAATGTCGCCGCCAGCCATTTTCGTAACGGCACGCTGCTAAAAGATCTTAATCAGTACTGGTTCAGCCAGCACCCAATCCAGCAGTTGGTTATCGAATTGACCGAACGCGATGCGTTACTGGATGTGGATTATCGGGTCGTACGCGAATTAAATCGGCTTGGCGTAAAACTGGCGATTGATGATTTCGGTACCGGTAACAGCTCGCTCTCCTGGCTGGAAAAACTACGCCCGGATGTGCTGAAGATCGATAAATCATTTACTTCGGCCATAGGAACAGACGCCGTGAACTCAACCGTCACAGACATCATTATCGCTTTGGGGAAAAAATTGAATATAGAACTGGTGGCGGAAGGCGTTGAAACCCAGGCGCAGGCTCAGCATTTGCGCCGACACGGCGTACATTTGTTGCAAGGTTTTTTGTACGCAAAGCCAATGCCGCTGCGTGATTTCCCAAAATGGCTGGCGGGCAGCACGCCGCCGCCCACCCGACATAACGGGCGACACAGTATGCCCGTCATGCCGTTTCGCTAAACCCGGTTACTCGTCTTCGTCGTGAGCGGGTTGTTCTTTAACAATGCGAACTAAATCCACACGATAGTCATTCGCTTCGACAATCGTAATGCTCAGCGGTGCGACTTCGATAACATCACCTACACGTGGAATATGGCCGTTAGCCGCAATGACTAAACCTGCCACCGTGGCGATGTCTTCGTCTTCATTCACTAACGTATCCACGTCCAGCGCCTGTTGCAACGCATGCAGATCGGTACCGCCTTTGACCAACCAACCACCTGCATCAGCAATAATTTCAGGTGTTTCATCGGCATCAGGGAATTCACCGGCAATGGCTTCTAATACGTCCAGCGGCGTGACCAGACCCTGCACTACGCCAAACTCGTTAGTGACGATAACGAAGCTACCGCGGGCACGACGCAGTACGCCTAACAGATTGATCGGGTCCAGCGTCTCCGGAACAACAATAGCCGGAGAAGCAGAGGCAATCGCCGCCACATCCACACCGTCTTCCAGCGCCACCAGCAGCTCTTTAGCACGCACGATACCGATGATCTCATCCAGTTCGCCACGACACACCGGGAACAGGCTGTGAGGTGAAGAGAGCAACTGCTCGCGAATTTCCGCCACGCTCAGGTCGGCATCAACCCAGCTGATTTCACCACGTGGCGTCATAATGCCGCGTAACGAACGCGACGCCAGGGAGAGGACGCCGTTGATCATATAGCGTTCTTCTTCCACAAACGCGCCTTCCGGGACAGGAACCGGCACCGGGTTATCGGATTCCATCTGCACGCTGGCCTGACGTTTACCGCCCATCAGACGCAGGATTGCATCGGCAGTACGTGCACGCAGCGGCAGCGTCGACTGGTGGCGAATAAAATTACGACGGGCAATCTGGTTAAACAGCTCGATGATGATCGAGAAACCAATCGCCGCATACAGATAACCTTTCGGAATATGGAAGCCAAACCCTTCGGCAACCAGGCTCAGACCAATCATCAACAGGAAGCTCAGACACAGCACCACCACCGTCGGGTGTTGGTTCACAAATCGTGTCAGCGGCTTAGAGGCCAGCAGCATCACGGCCATGGCAATCACTACTGCCGCCATCATCACTGGCAGATGGTTGACCATGCCGACCGCCGTAATCACGGCATCCAGCGAGAACACCGCATCGAGGATGACAATCTGCGTTACGACAACCCAAAAGCTCGCATACCCTTTCGTCTGCCCGGCATCATGTTCACGGTTTTCCAGCCGCTCATGCAGCTCTGTCGTAGCCTTGAACAAGAGGAAGATACCCCCCAGCAGCATAATCAGATCGCGCCCCGAGAACGCATAGTCCATTACCGTGAACAGCGGCTTTGTCAGCGTCACCATCCACGAAATCACGGACAACAAGCCCAGACGCATAATCAGTGCCAGTGACAAACCGATTAAACGCGCTTTATCACGCTGTTTCGGCGGCAGCTTATCAGCCAGGATCGCAATGAAGACCAGGTTATCAATACCCAGAACAATTTCGAGAACGACAAGCGTGAGCAAACCCACCCAAATCTGCGGGTCCATTAATAATTCCATGACAAGCTCCTGCTTAAGGAATGACCAAACTGCGCGCTGAGGATCTCAGGCGTTAAAGCGATATGCAGAGAAAATTTGTGGCAAAAAGTGCCAATCTGACAGGCTTGATACGGCCTGAAGGTGAAATGACGTCGGTGACGATCCATATGGTGGGCTACTGCCCTATACTCCTGAGTAATTAAACAGATGCTAAACATAACAGAGAGAAGCTGTTTTTAGCAAAGATTTACCTTCCTTTGCAATAAGTTGTTTCGGAGATATTTTACCCTTCGAAATTTCTTTTTATCGGAAGTTAAATTACGGATCTTCATCACATAAAATATTTTTTTCGATATCTAAAATAATTCACGAAAATCATAGGTTTTTCTTTGTAACCCTTATCTGAATCGATTCGATTGCGGACGACGATTCAAATACATCTTCACGTTGATGTGTTAACGATAATAAAGGAGGTAGCAAGTGACCATTGCTATTGTAATAGGCACACATGGTTGGGCTGCAGAGCAGTTACTTAAGACGGCAGAGATGCTGTTAGGCGAGCAGGAAAACGTCGGCTGGATCGATTTCGTTCCAGGCGAAAATGCTGAAACGCTGATCGAAAAGTACAACGCTCAGTTGGCAAAACTCGATACCAGTAAAGGCGTGCTGTTTCTCGTTGACACATGGGGAGGCAGCCCGTTTAACGCTGCGAGCCGCATTGTCGTCGATAAAGAGCATTACGAAGTAATCGCCGGTGTGAACATTCCCATGCTGGTTGAGACCTTCATGGCGCGTGATGACAACCCGAGCTTCGATGAATTAGTGGCACTGGCCGTTGAAACCGGTAGCGAAGGCGTGAAAGCGCTGAAAGCAAAACCGGTGGAAAAAGCCGCTCCTGCCCCCGTCGCGGCACCGAAAGCAGCAACCCCCGCGAAACCGATGGGGCCGAACGATTATATGCAGATCGGCCTGGCGCGTATTGATGACCGCTTAATCCATGGTCAGGTGGCAACTCGCTGGACCAAAGAAACCAACGTAACGCGCATTATCGTCGTCAGTGATGAAGTTGCCGCCGATACCGTGCGTAAAACGCTGCTGACTCAGGTAGCACCTCCGGGTGTGACGGCGCATGTGGTTGATGTCGCGAAAATGATCCGCGTCTACAACAACCCGAAATATGCAGGTGAGCGTGTGATGCTGTTGTTCACCAACCCAATCGACGTAGAACGTATCGTTGAAGGTGGTGTGAAAATTACCTCCGTAAACATTGGCGGTATGGCTTTCCGTCAGGGTAAAACGCAGGTAAACAACGCAATTTCTGTCGATGACAAAGACATCGAAGCCTTCAAGAAACTCAACGAACGCGGTATTGAGCTTGAGGCCCGTAAGGTTTCTACCGATCAGAAACTGAAAATGATGGATTTGATTGCCAAAGTGAAATAATTCCCTGGCATTTACTTAGTTTTCACACTTAAGTCTGTATAGCAATAGGAGAAGTACAATGGAGATTACCACTCTTCAGATTGTGCTGGTGTTCATCGTCGCATGTATCGCGGGTATGGAGTCGGTACTCGATGAATTTCAGTTCCACCGTCCGTTGGTGGCTTGTACGCTGATTGGTGCCGTTCTCGGGGATATGAAAACCGGTATCATCATCGGTGGTACCCTGGAAATGATCGCCCTGGGCTGGATGAACATCGGTGCTGCGGTTGCACCAGATGCCGCGCTGGCCTCAATTATCTCTACCGTTCTGGTTATCGCGGGTCACCAAAGCATTGGTGCCGGTATCGCGCTGGCTATCCCACTGGCAGCAGCAGGCCAGGTACTGACCATTATCGTTCGTACTATCACCGTAGCATTCCAGCACGCAGCGGATAAGGCGGCCGAAAACGGTAACCTGACGGCGCTCTCCTGGCTGCACGTATCCTCTCTGTTCCTGCAGGCTATGCGTATCGCTATCCCGGCGGTAATCGTAGCGATTTCTGTTGGTACCAGTGAAGTTCAGAGCATGCTTAACGCCATTCCGGAAGTCGTAACCGGTGGTCTGAACATCGCAGGCGGTATGATCGTAGTGGTTGGTTATGCGATGGTCATCAACATGATGCGCGCAGGCTATCTGATGCCATTCTTCTACCTCGGCTTCGTCACCGCGGCATTTACTAACTTCAACCTGGTTGCTCTGGGTGTGATTGGCGCAGTCATGGCCATCCTCTACATTCAGCTGAGCCCGAAATATAACCGCGTAGCCGGTGCACCTGCTGCGGCGGCTGGCAATAACGATCTCGATAACGAACTGGACTAGCAGGTGAGCGAAATGGTTGATATGACTAAAACTACCACCGAGAAAAAACTCACTCCGAGTGACATTCGTGGCGTGTTCATTCGTTCTAACCTGTTTCAGGGTTCATGGAACTTCGAACGTATGCAGGCGCTGGGTTTCTGTTTCTCCATGGTACCGGCTATCCGCCGCTTGTACCCGGAAAACAACGATGCACGTAAGCAAGCGATTAAGCGTCACCTGGAATTCTTTAACACCCATCCGTACGTAGCGGCTCCAGTACTGGGCGTTACGCTGGCAATGGAAGAACAGCGTGCAAACGGCGCAGAGATTGACGATGGTGCCATCAACGGTATCAAAGTTGGTCTGATGGGTCCGCTGGCAGGCGTCGGTGACCCGATCTTCTGGGGTACCGTACGTCCGGTATTCGCCGCACTCGGCGCAGGTATCGCGATGAGCGGTAGCCTGCTGGGGCCACTGCTGTTCTTCATCCTGTTTAACTTGGTTCGTCTGGCAACCCGTTATTACGGTGTGGCATATGGCTACCGTAAAGGTGTCGATATCGTTAAAGATATGGGCGGCGGCTTCCTGCAGAAACTGACTGAGGGGGCGTCAATCCTCGGCCTGTTTGTCATGGGAGCATTGGTTAACAAGTGGACGCACGTAAACATCCCTCTGGTGGTTTCCACTATCACCGGTCAGGATGGTCAGACTCGTGTTACCACCGTGCAGACTATCCTTGACCAGCTGATGCCGGGTCTGGTTCCTCTGCTGCTGACATTCGCCTGTATGTGGCTGCTGCGTAAGAAAGTGAACCCGCTGTGGATCATCGTTGGCTTCTTCGTCATCGGTATCGCGGGCTACGCTGTCGGACTGCTCGGCCTGTAAGACTGTTGTACATCACCGGGGGCTTGCCCCCGGTTTTTCTATTTAGAGGGTTGAGGATTCATGACTATCACGGACCTGGTGCTGGTTCTATTTATCTTTTCGCTGCTGGCGTATGCCATTTACGATCAGTTCATCATGCCCCGCCGTAATGGCCCTACTCTGCTTACTGTCGCCCTGCTTCCCCGCAGCAGAGTCGACAGCGTTATCTTCCTTGGCTTGGTAGCTATTCTTATCTACAACAACATCACCAGCCACGGCGCGCAATTTACCACATGGTTATTATGCGCACTGGTATTGATGGGGTTGTATCTGTTCTGGATCCGTACGCCAAAAATCATCTTCAAGCAGAAAGGTTTTTTCTTCGCCAACGTCTGGATTGAATATAACCGCATTAAAGAGATGAATTTATCTGAAGACGGTGTATTAGTGATGCAATTAGAACATCGAAGATTGTTGATTCGCGTACGAAATATAGACGATCTTGAGAGAATATATAAACTTTTAATTTCAAATCAATAAGTTATAAATATAGCCTGAACTATGTTTTTTATATATCAGCATAAAAGTAAACATAGCCAAGGCTATACTTCACTGTCCGCAATGTTATTTATTTTAACGTTTTATTTAAAAATAAATCCAAATGAAAATCGTTTTCAATTAGAAGTCAAATATTATTTCTGCGTTTCTTGTTTTATATTCTCAAAATATGTTAAGGTTGCGCCCGTCGTTGGGGAGTAGCCGATTTCCAGACTCCGGAAATGTACGTGTCAACATACTCGTTGAAAAACGTGGCGCGTACGGACTGAACTTACAGGTTCAGTCAGGCGAGACCATAGGCACATCAACTGCAATGCATATTTGAATGGCGCTGTATTTACAGTGATTCCAGCTTATGTGCATGGTTACTGGGGGCAGTGATGTGTTTTATGGATACCCCGGTCAGGACGCTGTTATGAATCTCACCGCTACCGTTTTTCTCGCTTTCGGCATGTCGATGGATGCTTTCGCCGCATCAATTGGCAAAGGCGCCACCCTGCATAAACCCAAATTTTCTGAAGCATTGCGCACCGGTCTGATATTCGGCGCAGTTGAAACACTTACGCCACTGATTGGCTGGGGCATGGGGATGCTGGCCAGCAAATTCGTGCTGGAGTGGAACCACTGGATCGCCTTCATTCTGCTGATCTTTTTAGGCGGGCGAATGATAATCGAAGGTTTTCGCGACAACGGTGATGAAGATGAAGAGCCGCAGCGCCGTCACGGTTTCTGGCTGCTGGTTACCACCGCCATTGCGACCAGTCTTGACGCAATGGCCGTCGGGGTGGGTCTGGCTTTCCTGCAGGTCAACATTATTGCCACCGCGCTGGCTATCGGCTGCGCCACATTGATAATGTCCACGCTCGGCATGATGATCGGTCGTTTCATTGGCCCGATGCTGGGCAAACGAGCAGAAATTTTGGGTGGGGTGGTGCTGATAGGTATCGGTGCCCAGATCCTCTGGGCACACTTCCACGGTTAATTCAGGCGCTGCCAGACATGAATACTAAAGTCGGTCTGGCAGTCAAACGTCGTTTTCCCCGCTAACGTTTCCCACACTTCCGGCTTTGCCCGCCAGGCGAACGGCGTCATTTGCAGTAAGGCAACGGCCTCGCTGCCCTGAAGCTGCATCTGATACCCCAGCGCAATACTCTGTTGCAGAACAAAACCGTCCAGTTGCTCAGTATGGGGCGCATGCAAACGCACCTCATCATAAATTAGCCCTTTCAGTTCCATTAAATGACGCGGTCCCGGCGTGGCGGTGATAACCCATCCCCCCGGTTTAACCACGCGAGCCAGCTCTTGCGCTTTACAGGGCGCGTAGATCCTGATGATGGCATCCATTGACTCGTCTGCGAACGGCAGACGATGGCTGGAGGCAACGCAAAAGGTCACCTGCGGATAGCGTCTGGCTGCGGCTTTAATTGCCACTTTGGAGACGTCAAGACCAAAGGTTGTACAACCCGTCAGCGCGTCGGCAAACGCATGGGTGTAATACCCTTCCCCACAGCCAATATCCAGGATCGCTGCATCTTCTGAAGTCGACTTCTCTTTCAGCACATTCACAATCGCATCACGCAACGGTTGATAGTGCCCGGCATCAAGAAATGCCCGTCGCGCCTGCATCATCTCAGCGCTGTCACCCGGATCGCGCGATCGTTTATGCTGAACCGGCAGTAAGTTGACATACCCTTCTTTCGCCACGTCAAACTGGTGCCGCCCGGGGCAGACAAAACTGTTATTCGCTTGAGTAAGAGGCTGGTGGCAAAGAGGACAGGAAAACGACATGACAACTCCGGCAGGTGACTTAAGGGCGCAAGTGTAACGCGAATTGCGCCCTGGGAAAATAACTTACAGCGACGGCGAGGATACGTTGCTGCCGTGCATCACCAGCAGATGATCGGAGTCAGCAGGCATGCCATCCGGTTTAACGTTCTCCAGACGCAGGACATCACCCATTATCTGGCTGAAGACAGGCGCAGAGACAGCCCCACCATAATAAGCACCGTTTTGCGGATTATTGATGACGACAACCAATGCGAATTTCGGGTCGCTCGCTGGCGCAACACCTGCCGTGTAGGCCACGTATTTATCGACATACTTACCGTCATCACCAATTTTCTTTGCCGTTCCTGTTTTAACCGCCACGCGATAATCTCTGACCGCGGCTTTAGTTCCCCCACCACCGGGTAACGCAACGCTTTCCATCATATGTTCAACCTGGTGAACCAGCGCCTCCGGCATCACTCGGGTACCGATTACCGGCGGGTCAATACGGGTAATCGAAAGGGGCCGATAGATACCAAAACTACCAATGGTTGCATATACGTGCGCCAACTGCAGCGGCGTTACCATTAATCCATAACCAAATGCAAAGGTCGCGCGATCCAAATCGCTCCAGTAGCGGCGTTGAGGCATTAAACCGCTACTTTCACCGGTTAATCCCAGTCCGGTTGGGTCGCCAAAACCAAAGCTTTTATAGGTATCCAGCAATTTTTGGACAGGCATAGCCAATGAAAGGTGCGACACGCCGGTATCGCTCGATTTCTGTAAAATCCCGGTCAGCGACAGTTCCGGGTAAAATCCGACGTCGCGAATGCGATGCCCATCAAGGTAAAAAGGATGGGTATCAATCACGCTGTCGGGTTGTACTATCCCCTGCTGGAGTGCAGTCATGATCACCAGCGGTTTAACGGTTGAACCGGGTTCAAACGTATCGCTAATTGCACGGTTACGAAAATCATCCAGTACCGCGCCATCACGATTATTGGGGTTGAAGTCAGGAAAGCTCGCCATGGACAGTATTTCACCGGTAGCAATGTTGACCAGCACTGCGGCTCCTGATTCCGCTTTATTCCACGTAACGGCATTGTCCAACGCATCTTCGGTGACCGTCTGCAGACGCTCGTCGATGCTGAGCTGTAATTCGTGTGCAGGTACAGGCGTAACTTCGGTGATATTTTCGATGACATGGCCAAATTTGTCTTTACGTACCAGACGGGAGCCAGGTTTACCCATCAGCTGGTTATTAAAGCTCTTTTCCAGCCCTTCAATGCCTTGTCCATCAATGTTGGTAAAACCAATGAGATTCGCCGCTACGTGGCCTGCGGGATAGAACCGGCGGGATTCCTCGCGCAGGTTGATGCCCGGGAGATTAAGATCATCGACCCACTCAGCCTGCTGAGGGGAAATTTGTCGTGCCAGATAAATAAAACGTCCGCCAGGATTACTGTTAACGCGTTCCGCCAGCGTACTAAGTGACAAATGCAGAGTCCTTGCCAGAGCCTGCCAGCGTTCGTTGTAACCCACGCCTCCCTTGCTGATGATGGTCTTAGGATCGGCCCATACGGCGTTAACCGGAACACTTACCGCCAGCGGTCGCCCTTCTCTATCGGTAATCATCCCGCGCGGCGAGGCAATAGTTACCTCACGTAACGAACGCATGTCTTCCTGTTTCACCAGACTCGTCGGCGTGACAATTTGCAGCCACGCAACCCGACCCAGCAGCAATCCCAGACTCAATAATATTGCCACACAAAGCAGGGCAAAACGTACGGGAGTAAAATTGCGCGCGTCGCCGTCGTTTTTCTTTTTCACCTGGTCTCCAGCAAGATAGTTTTTCAGGTGTCTGATTTAACGAGAAATGTCGTAAGAAAGCGGGGAAAACTATGCTACGAACATCACGCCTTTGCAACAAAGCGCTAATGGAAGGGCATTTAGAAATATTTAGACGTATTTTGAATTAAAAAGCCCCGCATAGGCGAGGCTTTATATCTGAGATGGTTGCGCATATGCGCTTCAAATCAGTGGTGTCGATCAGATAGCTGTTACGTTAACAGCAGCCGGACCTTTCTGGCCGTCCTGAATTTCGAACTCAACGTTCTGGCCTTCAGCCAGAGTTTTGAAGCCGTTACCCTGGATAGCGGAGAAGTGTACGAACACGTCTTTGCTGCCATCAGCCGGAGTAATGAAACCAAAACCTTTAGACTCGTTGAACCACTTAACTTGACCTTTAATCTTTGCCATTTGCAAAATTCCTTAGAGTATTTTCTTCGCCCGCAGGCATAACATAGATAAAACTGAGACATTACTGCTTGAGGCACTAATATAAGGTTCGGCAGAGAAGCGGTATTCAACGTCAACGTGTTTACTCAGGACTTCTTTACTGAAAATGCCACACATAAACAGAACTGTACCTCGTTTAACCCAAAACGTGTTATCACATACAACGTTAATAATGGCAAGCCATTTTTAAACGTGTCTCGATCGGTCGCACAAATCCCGTCGTTCATCAAACAGCAACTGCACAGTTATGCGCCACACCGAGTAGTGTTATATTCCCGCCGCTCGCCCCATCCCCCGCCTGGCTTGCACCATTGCCGGGACATTTCTACCATAGCTCAATAGCTTCGGTTATTCCAGATTAGCTGTTACAGGGTGTGCCGGATATCATTTTTTATGCTTAGTAATGCATAAAATGTCACAAGCGTAAAAATGAGATCCGCCTTCTGCTTTTGCACCAAAATAATGAAAGAATGATGACAATGCACAAAAAAAGTAAGAGAAACGTTTCGCTGTTAATAAAACGATCGCTATCACAAAAATGACATAATCATATTTTTATCGTATGGGAAATTATATTTATATCAGACCGGGGATAAGATATTAATTGGTTGGAGCATCTGAAAATACTGAGTTTACACGCGTATCAGAGTGCTAATTACACGACATGTGCAGAAGAAAATAATCTGGCACGTTGGCGACAGGATGAAGCATCTGAGAACAAAAGCAACAGATCTTCACCCTGTCATACCACTTTTAACGCTCAGCTACCAGGCGGATGATGTCATCATCTTCATCCTTCGCTGTGACCGCAGCAGGCTCTGCCGCTTTTTCAGGTTCGTTAGCTTCGCAAAGGCGACGGAGCAATGCGTTCTGTCTTTTTTGCTGATCTAACAATGCTTCGAGCAGCTCAATCTGCTCATTAGTACGCGAACTTGCCCGATTGACGAAAAACCACAGTACAAGCCCGACAACCAGAATCACCACCGATACAGCCAAAGACGCCAAACTCAACGCGCCAGAATTCAAAACTTCGTTCATTTTACCACCTCAATGTAGACAGCGTAGTTTACCACTGCCACACAAGAAGGTAATCAACTGTGGCAAAAATGCGCTTACCAGGGAATAAATTTATTAATGGCACAAATACCGCTGAAAAATTGTACATCCTGATCGCACATGATGTTGAACACTTGCGCCCACATCAGTATGCATACCAGCACGACAACTATCAGCACTACCCAGCGAATTTTTTTCACTCCAGCTCCACTCTTCGAATCTACATCTTATGTCTATAAATTATCATGCGTTACCTAAACCCAGCGTTAACTGTATCGGCATTCAATCTTTTTAGGAATGATTCACTTGTTTCATCCCATGTACAGGCTAATCTAATAATAACGAGAAAAGATAAGAGGTTGTAATGCGTCTGATAATCCGCGCTATTGTGTTGTTAGCTCTGGTTTGGATCGGTTTATTACTGAGCGGCTATGGAATTTTGATTGGAAGTAAGGAGAATGCAGCGGGTCTGGGCTTGCAATGCCAATATCTGACCGCCCGCGGAACCAGCACCGCACAATACGTCCACACAAACAGCGGTATCATTGGCCTGTCGGATTGCCCTTTGTTAAGAAAAAGTACGGTCATTATTGATAACGGTTAATATAGCAACAATACATACGCTACGTTATTTGCACCAACTAACTTTATGACTGTTCATAAAAAACCCCAGATACAAAAATACCTGGGGTTTTAATGTTGACGCTATTACGCCAGATTAGAACGGATAGTCGTTATAACCCATTTGTTCTGAAATTTTACGCGCAGCCGTATGCAGCATCGCCACATACTCGTGCAAACGTTCCTCAGAGAAACGCAGCGTCGGAAATGAAATACTCAAGCCTGCAATCACCACACCGAAACGGTCAAACACCGGCACACCGATGCAGCGCAGACCTTCTTCCTGTTCTTCGTTGTCTTCACCGTAGCCCTGCTCACGGACTTTATCCAGCAGTACCAGCAGTTCATCAGTATTGGTAATAGTACGGTCGGTGCTGCGTTTGTACTCAATACCGTCCAGAATTTGCTTCACTTCATCGCGGTCACGCCATGCCAGCAGAACTTTACCGATAGCCGTGCTGTACAGTGGATTACGGCGACCTACGCGAGAATACATGCGCAGATTGTACATGGAGTCGATTTTATGAATGTAGACGATGCTGTCTTCATCCAGTGCGCCAAGGTGTACTGTCTCTTTGGTCAGGCGCGAAAGTTCGCGCATCTGAATATCAGCGCTACGGATAAGATCGACGTTTTGCAACGCGCGAGCACCCAGCTCGAATAATTTCAGGGTCAGTGAGTATTTCTCAGATTCCCCTTCTTGTGCCACATAACCCAGCGTTTTCATGGTCTGCAAAAAGCGATAAACGGTGCTTTTTGACATCATGACGCGTTGCGACAACTCGGTAATACCAATTTCGCGCTCTTCACCCAGCGCCTGCAGGATGCCAAAAACCTTCAGCACGGAAGATACAGAATCGGGTTGTTTATCCAGATCTGCGATTGCCATTTATCACCCCTTTCGAGTGTTTTATAAAAATCAGAACCGGTTTTTATTATAATTTCACGTATCAGCCCTCGCAATCGCTCTTTGCTTACTTAGTTACAAATCTGCGACCTAACGCCTGAATATCAATGCTAAAATTATTATTCTCATCATAAATTCCGACAATATTGACTTCCTATGGAAAAAACTCAGACCGATGGTCTGCCATTGCCCCAGCGATATGGCGCAATTTTAACCATTGTTATTGGCATCTCTATGGCAGTACTCGACGGCGCAATAGCGAACGTTGCCCTCCCCACTATCGCCACCGATCTTCAGGCCTCACCCGCCAGCTCAATCTGGATTGTGAACGCCTACCAAATTGCGATCGTTGTTTCTCTGTTATCGCTCTCTTTTTTAGGTGATATGTTTGGCTACCGACGCATTTATAAGTGTGGTCTGGTCGTGTTTCTGTTGGCGTCGCTGTTTTGTGCCTTGTCAGACTCGCTACATATGCTGACGTTAGCGCGCGTGGCTCAGGGGTTTGGGGGCGCGGCGTTGATGAGCGTTAATACGGCATTGATCCGACTCATTTATCCTCAGCGCCAGCTTGGCCGCGGAATGGGTATTAACTCCTTTATTGTGGCAGTCTCCTCGGCAGCGGGTCCGACTATTGCGGCGGCAATTCTCTCTATTGCCTCGTGGAAATGGCTATTTCTGATTAACGTCCCGCTGGGGATCATCGCCCTGCTACTGGCTATGCGTTTTTTGCCCCCCAATTCTTCACGTAGCAATAAACCGCGCTTTGATCTGCCCAGCGCAGTAATGAACGCCTTAACATTCGGTTTGTTAATCACGGCACTCAGCGGGTTTGCACAGGGACAGTCGCTAAAATTGATTGGTGCTGAACTGGTGGGGCTTCTCATGGTAGGGTTTTTCTTTATCCGCCGCCAACTCGCATTGCCAGTACCGTTATTGCCGGTTGATCTGCTACGCATTCCGCTGTTTTCACTCTCTATTTGCACCTCAATCTGTTCATTCAGCGCACAAATGCTGGCAATGGTTTCTCTCCCCTTTTTCATGCAAACGGTTCTCGGGCGCAGCGAGGTTGAAACGGGCCTGCTACTGACGCCGTGGCCGCTGGCAACCATGGTGATGGCCCCACTGGCGGGATATCTGATTGAACGTGTTCATGCGGGTCTGCTGGGCGCGCTGGGCATGGCAGTAATGGCGTGTGGGCTGTTTTCGCTGGTGTTGCTGCCCGCATCACCTTCTGATTTTAATATCATCTGGCCAATGATTTTGTGCGGTGCGGGTTTTGGCTTGTTCCAGTCACCGAATAATCACACCATCATCACCTCCGCGCCGCGTGATCGTAGCGGAGGCGCGAGCGGTATGCTCGGAACGGCGCGTTTACTGGGCCAGAGTACCGGGGCCGCACTGGTTGCGCTGATGCTAAATCAGTTTGGTGACAGCGGAACACACGTCTCGCTGATAACAGCGGGTATTCTGGCTTCGCTGGCCGCAATCGTGAGCGGCTTACGTATCACACAACCGCGAGTTCAGGCATAAAAAAAGCGCGTCTGTCGACGCGCTTTTTATTTTTAGTCTGCTGCCAATTATTTCAGGTATTCACCGCTGCGCAGCGCTTCAATACGTTTGTCCAACGGCGGGTGAGTCATAAACAGCTCACTCAACGATTTGGATTTACCGTTGATGCAGAACGCCATCATGCTGGTCGCTTCCTGCGGCTCATAGCTGGTTTTCAGGCGCTGTAGCGCGGCGATCATTTTTTCACGACCCACCAGTTTCGCTGAGCCTGCATCCGCATGGAATTCACGATGACGTGAGAACCACATCGTAATAATGCTCGCCAGAATACCAAATACCAGCTCCAGTACCGTCGCTACCGCAAAGTAGATTAACGGGTTACCGTTGCTACCCTCTCCCTCATCGCGGTTACCGCCCATAAACCCAGCGGCAATCTGCGCCAGAATACGTGAGATAAAGATAACGAAGGTGTTCACCACACCCTGAATTAGCGTCATGGTAACCATATCGCCATTAGCAATGTGGCTGATCTCATGCGCGATAACCGCTTCGGCTTCATCCGGACTCATGTTTTGCAACAGGCCAGTACTTACAGCCACCAGCGAGGCATCCCGGCGCGCACCGGTAGCAAACGCGTTAATATCTGGCGCATGGTAGATTGCAACCTGCGGCATAGCGATCCCGGCCTGGCGGGCCTGGTTCGCAACTGTATTCATCAGCCAGCGTTCTCTTTCATTGCGAGGCTGTTCGATCACTTCCCCGCCAACGGACTTTAACGCCATCCATTTGGACATCAGCAACGAAATGAAGGAACCACCAAAACCAAACAGCAGTGCCATGATCAACAAGCCTTGAACGCTGCTTGACTGAATCCCTGTCAGGCTCAATACCAGCCCGAAAACGACCATCACAGCCAGGTTCGTCAGCAGGAAGAGCGCGATTCGCATCATAATCCTCTTTTAACCTCAATTTAACAAAACGCACTATGCGATTACCCATATCGTATGGGTCTTATGACTATTTTCAAGCATCCATAGGTGCTAAGTCACCAGAAAGACACAACTTTACATTTTATCGTATCAGACTGACGTCTTCATGCACTTGTTAAAAAAACAGGCACAATTTCTTGTGCCTGTTCGAGGTTATTGACTGGTTGCGGGCTGTTCCGCTGGCTTTTCTTTTTCAAGATGCGCCAGGTCGAGCGCGATTTTTACCGTTTCATCCAGGTATGGATCCGGCTCCTGGTAATCCTTCGGTAGATCGTCCAGTTTCTTCAGCAGCGGTTTGCCTTCACGCTTGAACCGATCGTTAATACGCGCCAGACGCATTGCGTCATCTTCGTTATTCTCTTTTTCACGCTGAGCGTAATTCAGAGAAGCGATGTTGCGCTTATCCTTCATCGCATTGAAACGCGCAATGTCCTTCATGATGTACTGGAACTCAGGATCGTTCGCAATACGTGCATTGTGCTCTTTCAGCAATTCAGGTCCGAACGGCGTCAGATTATCTGACTTGGTGTAGGTCGCCGCATCAATGCTGTCCCACGGCAGCGCGTTATCTTCAAACTTCTCGCCAGTTTCAGTTTCTTCATTACCTGTCGGCATGATGATATCCGGCGTAACACCCTTACGCTGCGTGCTGCCACCGTTTACGCGGTAGAATTTCTGGATCGTGTACTGAACAGAACCCAGCGCAGGCCATTCCGGACGCAGCATCTGATCGTAAATACGGTTCAGGGAGCGATACTGCTGAACGGTGCCTTTACCGAAGGTGGGTTCACCAACGATCAGCGCTCGGCCATAATCCTGCATTGCCGCAGCGAAAATCTCTGAAGCTGAGGCGCTGAAGCGATCGACCAATACCACCAGCGGGCCTTTGTAGTACACAACGCCGTCGGTATCACTGTCTTCACGCACTTTACCGTTATTGTCACGAACCTGAACCACCGGGCCGGAAGGAATGAACAGACCGGAAAGCGAAACCGCTTCGGTCAGCGCTCCACCGCCGTTGGTACGCAGATCTATGATGATACTGCTGACGTTCTGTTTTTCCAGTTTCTGCAACTGGACTTTGACATCATCAGTCAGGCCTACATAGAAGCCAGGAATATCCAGTACGCCAACTTTTTCTTTGCCGACGGTTTTCACGGACATTTTAACGGCGCGGTCTTCGAGACGGATACGTTCACGCGTTAGCGTCACGGTGCGCGTCTTGGTACCTTTACCGGCAGGCAGAATTTCAAGGCGTACCTTGCTGCCTTTAGGCCCTTTGATCAGTGCCACGACATCATCCAGACGCCAGCCAATCACATCGACCATGCCCTTGCCCGTCTGTCCGACGCCGACAATACGATCGCCAACGCTGATCGCTTTGCTCTTGGCTGCCGGACCACCTGCCACCATGGAGTTAATGACGGTGTAGTCATCATCCATCTGCAGAACCGCGCCAATACCTTCCAAAGACAAGCTCATTTCAGTATTGAACTGCTCGGTATTGCGCGGAGAGAGATAGTTAGTATGCGGGTCGATTTCACGGGCGAACGCTGTCATCGCCAGTGAGAACACATCTTCGCTGTTGGTCTGTGCCAGACGGCGAATCGCAAATTTGTAGCGGCGCGTCAGCGTTTCGCGGATTTCCGCATCGGTTTTACCGGTCAGCTTCAGGCTGAGTTCGTCAAATTTAACCTTGCCGTCCCACAGCGCATTAAGCTCTGCTTCGCTCTTCGGCCACGGCGCTTTGCTTCGGTCGAGGTTAAAGGTGTCGTTACCGGTGAAATCCATTGGACGTGCCAGTACGCTTAATGCGTACTGATAACGTTCAAATCGGCGTTTTTGCGCCAGATTATAGAGATCGTAAAAGACATCCAGCTTGCCGGAGCGCAGTTCATCGCCGAGGACCGTTTTCTTTTTTGCATACTGTTCGATATCGCTCGCCAACAGCACGTTGTGGCTGTAGTCGAGCAAATTCAAATAGCGGTCAAAAATTTTTGCCGAAAACGCCTGATCCAGATCGAACTGGCGATAGTGTGATCGCGTAAAACGCGACGTCACACGTTCGCTTACCGTCGCATGCTGGGTTTCTTCCTTTAAAACGGGGATTTGATCGGCACGCGTGATGTCTTCCACAGCAAGTGCCTGGCCTGCTAATGCAAGCAGACCAGCTAACGCAGTAAGCCTAAAAAAAGTGTTCATGCCAGGCCTGGCCTCCGTTTCAGAACACCAGGTGTTCTGCGCGTACAATCAAAGACATACCCGAATTCAGCTGTACACGGACGCCATCTTTGGTGATTTCTAATACGGTGGCATCCATCGCATTATTTCCTGCTTTCACCTTCAGAGACTGCCCTACCGTCAGTACTGAAATATCAGATACCGGGGTATGCTGTTCTTCGCGAGGAGCACGCGGTGCTTTTGCTGCTGGTTTTTCAGCGCGAGGTTTACGCTCAGCACCTTCTTTACGACGCGGTGCAGGACGCGGCTTACGCTCGCGACGCGGTGCGTCTTCTTTTTCACCGGCGGCAGCGGCCGCTTCGCGTTTTTTCGCCTGTTGCTCTGCGCGTTGCGCCTGAACACGGGCTTTAGCTTCTTCCAGCTGTTTGCGAGCATGTTCAACATGTTGTTCATCCAGCTCACCACAAGGGTTGCCGTCGAGATCAACACGCGTTGCGCCCAATTTAACGCCATACAGATAGCGCCAGCTTGAAGTATAAAGACGTAAGGCAGAACGGAGCTGAGTCTTGCTGAGGTTCATTTCACCCTCAACACGCTCTACCAGATCCTGAAAAATGCCAATTTTCAGTGGGCGCGCTTCGCCTTCCGCACTAAAACACTGCGGGAAGCGTTCGGCCAGAAACGCGATGACTTCTTTACTGCTATTCAACTTAGGTTGATTTTCCATGAAATTTCCTGATTACAACGGACGTAGCCAACAAGCGCAGGCATGAACAGGCGACATTATAATGACGTCATCAGTAATTGCTACGTTATCCGTTGATTATCCTGCGACGCGCGCAAAGAATTTTTTGTAATCCGTCGTTGCAAGCACGGTTTCAAGCTGTGCCACAAGCGTACGCAGACCTTGTTCATCTTCTTCAGTAAAGCGGCCAAATGCCGTGCTATCAATATCCAGCACGCCTATTATCTGATTGTCGACAGCGATCGGCAGGACGATTTCAGCATTGCTGGCGGCATCACAGGCGATGTGCCCATCAAAAGCATGTACGTCCTCAATACGCTGAACCTGGTTCTGCGCCACTGCGGTACCGCACACACCGCGCCCTACCGGGATCCGCACGCAGGCAATTTTGCCCTGGAAGGGACCAAGCACCAGCGTATCGTCCTCAAGCAGGTAAAAACCGGCCCAATTCACTTCTGCAAGACGCTCGTACAACAATGCGCTGGTATTCGCCAGCGTTGCCAGAAAACTGGTTTCACCTGCCATCAATGCCTGAAAATCACGGTTCAGATCCGTGTATAGCTCTATTTTGTTCATTATATAATCACTTAGTTGTCTTACTTAAAACTGCAGCCTACTAAAATAAACATTAAATGCGTTAATGCTCAAGATCATTCCCGTCATGAGTTAAGATAACATTACTTCAACAATTTGATTCGCGATACATGGCCTTAACGACACCACGCATCACGCCAACTAAAAAAATAGCCATCAGGTCCATCGGTGAGGCACTACCTCGTGCACATTATCATCGCTGCCCTGAATGTGACCTGATATTTAGCTTGCCTAAAATGCGTTCGCACCAAAGTGCCTTTTGCCCACGCTGCCAGGCAAAAATTCGTGACGGACGCGACTGGTCGTTAACGCGACTGGCGGCCATGGCTTTCACCATGTTGCTGCTGATGCCCTTTGCCTGGGGAGAGCCACTTCTGCACATCTATTTATTAGGCGTGCGCATTGATGCCAATGTGATGCAAGGCATCTGGCAAATGACCCGACAAGGTGACCCCCTTACCGCCTCCTTCGTGCTTTTTTGCGTCGCTGGTGCGCCGCTAATTCTTGTGACTTCAATCGCTTATCTGTGGTTTGGTAATATTCTCGGGATGAACCTGCGCCCGGTGCTGCTGATGCTGGAAAGACTCAAAGAGTGGGTGATGCTCGATATTTACCTGGTGGGTATCGGTGTCGCATCAATCAAGGTTCAGGACTATGCTTTTTTGCAGCCTGGCGTGGGGCTGTTTGCTTTTATTGCGCTGGTGATCCTCAGTATTTTGACGCTGTCGCATCTTAACGTTGAACAGCTTTGGGACCGTTTCTACCCGCAAAGACCGGCTCGTCGGCCCGATGATAAGCTCCGCGTCTGCCTTGGCTGCCATTTTACAGGTTATCCGGACGCCCGCGGTCGCTGCCCCCGCTGCCATATTCCGTTGCGCTGGCGCAGAAATCAAAGTATCCAAAAGTGTTGGGCGGCTCTGCTGGCCTCGATTGTCCTGCTTTTACCCGCTAACCTGCTGCCCATCTCGGTAATTTATGTCAACGGCGGCCGGCAGGAAGACACAATCCTGTCAGGCATAATGTCTTTGGCAAACAGTAATGTCGGCGTAGCGGCGATCGTGTTTATCGCCAGTATATTAGTGCCATTTACCAAAGTGATTGTGATGTTTACGTTGCTATTCAGCATCCACTTTAATTGTGAACAAGGGTTGCGCACCCGTATAAAACTACTGCGTATGGTGACCTGGATTGGCCGCTGGTCGATGCTGGATCTCTTTGTTATCGCGTTAACCATGTCGCTGATAAATCGCGATCAGATACTTGCTTTTACTATGGGACCGGCTGCGTTTTATTTCGGCGCAGCGGTAATATTGACTATTCTTGCTGTGGAATGGCTGGACAGCCGCTTACTTTGGGATGCACATGAGTCAGGAAACGCCCGCTTCGCAGACTGAAGCGCAGATTAAAACAAAACGCCGTATCTCCCCGTTCTGGCTGCTGCCGTTCATCGCGCTGATGATCGCAGGATGGCTTATCTGGGGAAGCTATGAAGATCGCGGCAATACCGTGACCATTGACTTTATGTCTGCGGACGGCATTGTGCCAGGCCGTACTCCCGTTCGCTATCAGGGCGTTGAAGTGGGCACGGTACAGGATATCAACCTCAGCAAAGATCTACGCAAAATTGAAGTTCGCGTCAGCATCAAATCGAGCATGAAAGATGCTCTGCGCAAAGATACCCAGTTCTGGCTGGTGACGCCAAAGGCGTCGCTGGCTGGAGTTTCTGGTCTGGATGCGTTGGTTGGTGGCAACTATATCGGCATGATGCCCGGTACTGGCGAGGCCGAGGATCATTTCGTCGCCCTCGACACTCAGCCCAAGTATCGCCTGGATAATGGCGATTTAATGCTGCATCTGCGCGCCCCTGATCTCGGATCGCTTAATAGCGGTTCGCTGGTTTATTTCCGTAAGATTCCGGTGGGCCGGGTCTATGACTACACCATTAACCCAAATAACCAAGGTGTAACCATCGACGTGCTGATCGAACGCCGTTTTACCAATCTGGTGAAAAAAGGCAGCCGCTTCTGGAACGTCTCCGGTGTGGATGCGGATGTCAGCCTTAGCGGTGCGAAGGTAAAACTGGAGAGTCTGGCGGCGCTGGTCAACGGCGCCATTGCTTTTGATTCACCCGAAGACTCAAAACCCGCTGCGGCAGACGACACGTTTGGTCTATATCAGGATCTCGCACACAGCCAACGTGGAGTGATCGTCAAGCTTGATTTACCCAGCGGAGATGGACTCAAAGCAGGCTCAACATCGCTGATGTATCAAGGATTAGAAGTCGGTCAGCTCACAAAACTGGATTTAAACCCAGGCGGTAAAGTCACCGGCGAAATGACGGTCGATCCCAGCGTCGTAACGCTACTGCGTGACAACACACGAATTGAGTTACACAGCCCTAAATTATCGTTAAGCGATGTGAATCTCAGTTCGCTGCTGACAGGTAAAACTTTCGAGCTGGTACCTGGCGAAGGCGAGCCGCGTAACCAGTTTGTCGTTATCCCCGCTGAGAAGTCGTTGTTACACGACCCAGGCGTCATGACGTTTACGCTGACAGCGCCGGAGAGTTACGGTATTGATGCTGGCCAGCCGCTAATTCTTCACGGCGTACAGGTCGGTCAGGTGATTGAGCGTACGCTTTCCAGCAAAGGCGTCTCATTTACCGTTGCTGTTGAACCACAGCATCGTGACCTGGTGCAGGGTGACAGTAAGTTCGTGGTGAACAGCCGCGTGGATGTCAAAGTTGGACTTGATGGCGTGGAGTTCCTTGGCGCCAGCGCCAGTGAGTGGCTCAGCGGCGGCATTCGTATTTTGCCCGGAACCAAGGGCGAAATGAAAAAAAGCTACCCGCTTTACGCTAACCTGGAGAAAGCCATTGAAAACAGCCTGAGCGATCTGCCAACCACTACGGTCAGCCTGAGCGCCGAAACGCTACCTGATGTGCAGGCCGGTTCGGTCGTGCTATACCGCAAATTCGAGGTCGGTGAAGTGATTAGCGTTCGTCCTCGCGCCGATGCGTTTGATATCGATCTGCATATCAAACCGGAATATCGCAACCTGTTGACCAGCAACAGCGTGTTCTGGGCCGAAGGCGGAGCAAAAGTTCAGCTTAACGGCAGCGGATTAACCGTACAGGCATCTCCCCTTTCACGCGCGCTTAAAGGGGCGATCAGCTTCGATAATTTAAGCGGTGCCAGCGCCAGCCAACGCAAAGGTGACAAGCGTATTCTGTATGCTTCGGAAACCGCGGCGCGTGCGGTCGGCGGCCAGATAACGCTGCATGCGTTCGATGCCGGTAAACTCGCTGCAGGCATGCCGATTCGCTACCTGGGAATCGATATCGGCCAGATCCAAACGCTTGAGCTGATCACCGCCCGTAACGAAGTTCAGGCAAAAGCGGTTCTGTACCCGGAATACGTGCAGACCTTTGCGCGAAGCGGTACCCGTTTCTCTGTGATCACCCCACAAATTTCGGCAGCGGGCGTGGAGCATCTGGATACAATCCTGCAGCCGTATATCAACGTTGAACCCGGACGCGGTAATCCGCGCCGTGATTTTGAGCTGCAGGAAGCCACCATTACCGACTCTCGTTACCTCGATGGTCTGAGTATTGTGGTTGAAGCACCAGAAGCAGGTTCGCTGAATATCGGAACCCCGGTGTTGTTCAGAGGTATTGAAGTGGGGACCGTCACCGGGCTGACGCTGGGCTCGCTTTCCGATCGTGTGATGGTTGCCATGCGCATTAGCCAACGCTATCAGCATCTGGTACGCAACAACTCCGTGTTCTGGCTGGCATCCGGCTACAATCTCGACTTCGGTTTGACCGGCGGTGTCGTGAAGACTGGTACCTTCAATCAGTTCATCCGCGGCGGCATCGCCTTCGCGACACCACCGGGTACACCGCTGGCACCTAAAGCACAGGCAGGTAAACACTTCCTGTTGCTGGAAAGCGAACCGAAAGAGTGGCGTGAATGGGGCACCGCCCTGCCACGTTAATGTATCCACTGCTCCGGCGCGAGTACGTACGCCGGAGCAGTTATGCTACACTGCGCACCTGTTTTTTTGCCGGTGGTACCAAGTGGCTTATTTTCCCGACGCCTTTCTGACTCAAATGCGTGAAGCAATGCCTTCCACGCTCTCATTCGATGAATTTCTCGCTGCCTGTCAGCGCCCGTTGCGCCGCAGCATTCGCGTCAATACGCTGAAAATCTCCGTTGCCGATTTCCTCGCGCTGACAGCACCTTACAACTGGTCTCTCACTCCGATTCCCTGGTGTACGGAAGGTTTCTGGATCGAACGCGATGATGAAGAGTCAGTGCCGCTCGGCAGCACAGCAGAACATTTAAGCGGCCTGTTTTATATTCAGGAAGCCAGCTCAATGCTGCCAGTCGCTGCGCTGTTTGCCGCAGGCAATACCCCGGAACGCGTAATGGATGTTGCGGCCGCCCCCGGCTCCAAAACCACGCAAATTGCCGCAAAAATGAATAATCGAGGTGCCATTCTGGCGAATGAGTTTTCTGCCAGTCGCGTCAAAGTCCTGCATGCCAATATCAGCCGTTGCGGGATAGCCAACGTCGCCCTGACCCATTTTGACGGACGCGTATTTGGTGCCGCGTTGCCGGAATCATTTGATGCCATATTGCTCGATGCACCGTGTTCCGGTGAAGGCGTGGTGCGTAAAGACCCCGATGCGCTAAAAAACTGGTCTGTAGAAAGTAATCTGGAAATTGCCGCGACCCAACGCGAACTACTCGACAGCGCCTTCCACGCCCTGCGTCCCGGTGGCACATTGGTTTACTCGACCTGTACGCTTAATCGTGACGAAAATGAAAATATCATGCAGTGGTTGATTGAAACTTACCCGGATGCCGTCGAGTTTTTACCTCTGGGCGATTTATTTCCGCAGGCCGAACGCGCCCAGACGCCGGAAGGGTTCCTGCATGTGTTCCCGCAGATCTACGATTGCGAAGGATTCTTCGTGGCGCGTTTGCGCAAAACAGCTGCAATCCCTGCACTACCAGCGCCGACATATAAAGTCGGCAACTTCCCGTTTAGCCCGCTGAAGGGACGCGAGTCTGCGCTTGTCGCGCAAGCCGCGAGCGCTTGTGGACTGCAGTGGGAAGATAATTTACGCCTGTGGCAGCGCGATAAAGA
This sequence comes from Citrobacter sp. Cpo221, assembly GCF_030332345.1. Lineage (NCBI taxonomy): Bacteria > Pseudomonadati > Pseudomonadota > Gammaproteobacteria > Enterobacterales > Enterobacteriaceae > Citrobacter > Citrobacter sp. Cpo221. The sequence goes on along the minus strand of NZ_JAOWIA010000053.1, from coordinate 6,654 downwards.
GATCTGGCTGTTCCCGACTGACATTGAACCTCTGATTGGCAAGGTTCGCTTTTCTCGACTCGGGATCAAACTGGCTGAAACCCACAATAAAGGGTATCGCTGGCAGCATGAGGCCGTTATCGCCCTCGCCGATCCGAACCACAGCCATGCATTCGAGCTGACCCTTGCCGAAGCGGAAGAGTGGTATCGCGGTAGAGATGTTTACCCGCAAACCGCACCGACGAGTGACGACGTACTGGTTACGTTCCAGTATCAGCCGATCGGTCTGGCAAAACGCATTGGATCGCGACTGAAGAATAGCTATCCGCGCGATCTTGTCCGGGATGGCAAACTCTTTATGGGATAACGCACGTTTTTACTGGCGCTTTTGCTAACGTTGACTACGCTGAAAAATGGACGGCCTAACTGGTCGTACCACAACCAGCAAATTAACGGAGAGCACGATGATGAAAACCAGTGTGCGCATTGGCGCTTTTGAAATCGACGACGCCGAGTTACATGGCGAATCGCCGGGGGACCGAATGTTAACCATTCCATGTAAATCCGATCCAGATTTATGTATGCAACTGGATGCCTGGGATGCCGACACCAGCGTCCCGGCCCTGTTGAACGGAGAACATTCAGTACTATTTCGCGAACACTACGATCGTAAGTCAGATGCCTGGATCATGCGCCTTGCCTGATTCAAAAAGAACCCGTCGCCAGACGGGTTATTTCTTGGTTAATTTCCCTCATCTATCAACATCTTCTACACTACAGGTATGGCTTTACCATTTGAGGATGGAATGTTCACGCTGGTTCTTTTTGTGTGCTATCTGGATGGCGGTTGTGAAGATATCGTGGTTGATGTCTACAAAACTGAGCAGCAGTGCCTGATATCGATGGACGATCAACGTATTCGTAACGGCGGATGTTTACCTGCGGACGACTACATCGACAGTTTCTGGCATCCGGCCCAGGAATACAGCGATTTTTGATTATTGCAGTTGTACCAGCGTTAACTCGCCGCCGAATACAGCGCCGGTATCAATATAGTGTAGATTCTCGCGATCCAGCCGATGGCGCAACGGCGTGTGGCCAAACCAGAAGTGATCCGCGCCGCGAATCGCACAACCACTGTTCATCAGTCTCGAGCGGTCCCACAGCACGCGCTGTAAATCGATCTCTTTTAGCCACTGATAATCATCATCCGGGTAATCGGCATGAGCAATAACGTGTATACCGTTCTGACAATGCAGCTCCAGAATCCAGGGTAACTGCCAACCCCCTTCAAGAGCAAATTTCGCTGCCGGTTGCTCCGCCTGCTCGAACCACGAGCCACCATTCATAAACCACATGAATTGATCCCCCGTCGCCAGCGCGTCCAGCGCCATCTGTTCATGATTCCCCCTGACCGCGACAATCCAGTGTTTACGCAGTAGTTTCAGACAACGCAAACTGTCTGGTCCACGGTCGATAACATCCCCCACTGAAACCAGCAAATCCTGCCAGGGATCAAAACGGTACTGGCGCAGCTTAGCCATCAGCATCGAGAAGCATCCGTGGATATCCCCAACCACCCAGACGTGACGCCACTGCGTACCGTCGATTCGTTGATAGATATTGCCAGGTCGTCCCATGTCGCCTCCAGAGTACAAGGGTACCTGATTATAATTTTAGCAATGTTGGTAAAAAAGCCTGGACGATCGTGGGCAGGAGTATGGTATGGTTTATGGAGAATGCAGCATGCAATACGCCGTGTTTTGCCCTGGATGGCATCGCATTCGCCACATAAAAAGAGACCGAATACGATTCCTGTTTACAGCTCAAAACGTAATAATCTATAAACTTCAATAACTTAACACAAAAAAGCCACTAAAAAACACCTCCTGATACTTACTATTGCACCCATTCAAGATCAATCAGTTGCTATTGGTTTCGTGGTGTCGTCGGGAAAAATTCGGGATCGCATTGTTCCAGCATCTACCCATTTTTAAGAATTCATCAATTCACAAAACCATCATTCCGACTTACCTTACAAGCTCCTTTTTAAATCATTACCGGTGCGCACCACTTTTTCTTCCTGCCCTATACTTTCAGTCTGACATATGGCTGGAGGTTTCTATGTGTGGACGCTTTTCACAGTCGATGACGCGTGAAGACTATCTCGTCCTTCTCGCTGACGAAATCGAACGAGACATTCCATACGATCCTGAACCGATCGGACGTTTCAACGTAGCACTAGGTACCAAAGTTCTACTTCTGAGTGAACGTGACGAGAAACTCCATCTTGATCCTGTTATCTGGGGATACGCCCCTGGATGGTGGGATAAACCACCGCTAATTAACGCACGCTCTGAAACTGCGGCCACCAGCAGAATGTTTAAGCCTCTGTGGCAACATGGCCGAGCAATCTGTTTTGCTGATGGCTGGTACGAATGGAAAAAGGAAGGTGACATACAGCAGCCCTACTTTATTCATCGAGCCGATGGCCAGCCGATTTTCATGGCGGCGATCGGCAGCACACCATTCGAACGTGGAGATGAAGCAGAAGGATTCCTGATAGTGACGGCTGCTGCAGACAAAGGACTGGTAGATATTCACGACAGGCGGCCACTGGTACTGTCACCAGATGCTGCTCGCGAATGGATGAGGCAGGACGTTGGAGGGAAAGAAGCTGCGGAAATTGCGGCCGATGGTTCCGTACCGGCTGAGAATTTTATATGGCACGCCGTGACGCGTGCCGTAGGGAATGTGAATAATCAGGGCTCCGAACTGATACAGCCAGTGTGATTCATCACCGGGCAATCATCAAACTCCGCGTTCCTGGCATCTAAATGGATATGAGTTTGGAAAAGAGTAACACGATGAATAATAAGAAATTATATAAATTTTAATTTGTTAAAATGTACTCAAATGTGTACACATTTAAAACAGGATTCTTTTGATTGTATCAACATTGTAAAAGAATCCTTTGTATTAATTTTCCATATCATCTCACGTATGTTCTTGATATAAGGTGATCGATAGTGCCATCACGGTCCAGATGCGCAACCGTTGAATATCTCAACTCTTTCATTCCAAGATGCTACTAAAACTCCTTTATTATGCTGTTCATAGCGCCTCTCTTCGATAGTGTAGTTAGCGTTATTGGCTATAGATAAATCATTGTAGCCACACGCCGCCGACGGAATAACAGCTTGTGAGCTCGATATTACAGTATACGATATACCATCAGGTGCCCCTATAACTGGCCCATCCTCATCAGAGCTTAATAAACTAACCTGACTTTTACCTCCTCTTATTTTTTTTGCCCCATCTTTGAATTTTGGTTTTCTATATATATCTGCTGGTACATTAGTATTATATTGATCTTCATAGAATACCTTGTTGCCATCATCACATTTTGCAGGAGATGTATCATAGTTATTTACAATTGCATTCGTAACACCTGTCAGATGCAATACACCCTCAAATGGAACTGTTCTTTGCTCTTGAGAAAGAAACTCGCTTGCTTTTTTCTTTCCGTCAACATTACTACTCAAATCTCCATCTAATACAACGTCTGCTTTAAATGGAATATCAAGCCCAACTTGATATGCTATTAACTGTACATAACCTGATTCACCTTTCATGGCGGTAACTGATACGCTATTCCCCTGACTTACTGTTTCTGAGTATGTTTCTCCATTAGATGTTGTGTCACTTAGTCCAAACGTTTTAGAAATACTAAATGTTGTATTTGAACCACCAAATGGTGTCTTGCCAGTAAATGTTTGGCTCATACCTACCTGCGTGGAGGATGATACACTATGAGTTTTCGTGATACTCCAGCCTTTCGCACCTGATACTGATAAGTTTGCAGAAGCGGTTACTGTTTGAGGCCCACAATTTTTATAGCTATAAGCATTAATTAAAACTGTAGACGGTAAAGCTACTTGTTTAGACTCTAGGAATTTGAAATTATTAACAATAACAACGGCTGCACTTTTTACAGTTGCAACCTCTTTATAGTTTTCTGGTTTTAATACTTTCTCCATGTGGCATCTATCAGGCTCAGGCTCCCCGCTCCAGGAACATGTTCGTTCATAATGCTCAACCATTCTTTGCCTTGTTATCTCTACTTTCGCATTAATAAAAGCCTGATTTATTGCAGTTATTGGATCAGTGTCTGCAATAGCAAAACAAGGAACAGCAAGGACTATTAGAAAAGGAAATGTTCTGAGTTCAGCCTGCATAAGATAACCCCAAGCATTAGATGCTATAAATATTTATAGCTGAGCAAAATAAAAAGTGAATAGTACCTTAGTTAAATTATTAAAATATAACTTACAACTTCATCTAACTAACTGTTAATCAAAAATAGTTTTTCTTAACCAGTATCGAATTTCAATATGCTGTAAACGTTTAATCACGGTATCACCTGACCTGTAGCAAATCACTTAACCTTGTAGTGTACCGAGGCGACAACATATCCCTCTTCATTTTCCACTGCTGCTGGATACCTTGACCGGCAAAATAGAGTGTGCCCCTACCGCCCTTCGCGTTGAGATGATCCAGGACCTCCATCAGATGAGTGCTCTTTTGTCGCGGCGAGTTATCATCAAATAGATCAAGCTGGGCGATACCCTGACTAAAAAAATCGCCGAGCATCACACCCGCTTTTTGATATCGGTGACCATTCTCCCATACGGTATCCAGGCAGCGCATGGCTGCATTAACGATATCCCTAGTATCCTGCGTCGGGGTAATCAATTTCACTGACGTGCTATTACCGTAATACTGCTCTCTTACCGCAAACGGTGATGTTTTGACGAATGCAGAGATGAACCTACAGTACTGGTGCTCCCCGCGTAGCTTCTCTGCTGCGCGCACAGCATAACTGCAGATAGCCTGACGCATATCTTCATAATCAGTAATGCGTTCACCAAACGACCGGGAACAGACAATTTCCTGCTTCACTGGTGCAAACTCTTCCAGCTCCAGACACGGCTCACCTCTAAGTTCTCGTACTGTTCGCTCCAGGACAACGTTGAAGTGCTTCCTGATAAATCGGATATCAGTATCCGCCAACTGGAGCACAGTTTTAATACCCATCGCTTCAAGTTTTTTACTAATACGTCGGCCAACGCCCCACACTTCATCAACGGATAAAAGAGCCATCAATTTTCGCTGCCTTTCTACATTTGATAGATCAACAACCCCGCCAGTCTGATGCTGCCACTGCTTAGCAGCATGATTTGCCAGTTTGGCCAGCGTTTTGGTTTGAGCAATTCCTACACCAACGGTCAGGTGTGTTCGCTGAAGTACAGTCGCACGGATTTCCCGGCCAAAGTCAGTCAAATCGCGGCAATTTCTGACACCAGTCAGATCACAGAAAGATTCATCAATTGAATATACTTCGCATCGCGGTGACATTTCTTCCAGTGTGGTCATCATTCGCAAACTCATGTCCGCGTATAATTCATAGTTACTAGAAAAATAGTGGACCCTTTGTGGGAAACGAGCATCTTTCAGCTGGAACCAAGGTGTACCCATCTTGATCCCAAGCGCCTTAGCTTCCGCACTACGAGCTATCACACAACCATCATTGTTACTAAGAACACAGACGGGTTTTTCCTTGAGATCGGGCCGAAATGCTGTCTGACAGCTCGCATAAAATGAATTGGCATCAACAAGAGCAAACATCAGTCGACAGTCTTCAGTATGTGGGTAACAACCCCAAATACATCCAGCGAATCCTCACCGCCCACCATAATCGGATTGAACGCAGGGTTTTCTGGCACCAACATCACAGTTGGGTGCATTTGTAGCCTTTTCACCGTGAATTCACCATCGAAGGCGGCTATCACAATATCCCCATGCTGGGCCGTTTTAGCGCTGTCCACCACCAACAGATCGCCAGAGCTAATACCCGCACCACTCATAGAATCCCCAGCGGCGCGAACAAAATATGTTGCGCTGGGATGCCGAACTACTAACTTATTTAAATCAATACGTTGCTCAACATAATCCTGCGCTGGGCTGGGAAATCCACATTGCACCGGATCGCTAAACAACGGGAGAGCTACAATCTGGCTCAGCTCAGTTGGTGAATAAAACTTCATGATAAACTCACTCATATTGATACTGTTCATATATACAGTATATACTGTGATTACATACAGTAAAGAGGAGTTAAAGCATGTTCGTTGAACTCGTTTATGACAAAAGGAATTTTGATGGTCTGCCCGGTGCGAAAGATATCATCCTGGGCGAATTGAGTAAGAGGGTTCACCGGATTTTCCCCGACGCTGATGTTCGGGTTAAACCGATGATGACACTGCCGGCGATCAACACTGACGCCAGCAAGCATGAGAAGGAACAGATAAGCCGTACTGTCCAGGAAATGTTTGAAGAAGCTGATATGTGGTTGTTTTCTTAGTTCTAGACAATTCGCCAGATTAGTTTTTTAACATGGTCAGGCAGTCACAGAATTCCCTGACTGCCATAACATTACTTATTTATCCCCACAGTAAATTTTTATAAAATGTGCATAGTGCATCATCTTTGTTTCTCGGGTACGTTTTTACGAACCTGTATCCTTTACTGCTTCCATTGCTTCTTTCTGACGCTGATTCCAGATACTGCTGTCCGGCATTTCCAGGCGTAAATCTATCCAGCGACCGTCCGGGA